>CAMWRK010000022.1 GCA_947176655.1 uncultured Prevotellaceae bacterium
CCGTGGTCTTAAGCGCGAAGACCGATGGTCTTAACGCTTAAGACCACGGTGTCTGTATCCGGACATCACGAGGACGTGGTCAGGAGATTGTGAGGAGCTTGGTGAGGTGACTTGGAAATGGCCAATGGTGGACTGGAAATATCATGACAACGGATGGTAGCCGGCAGGGATTCATTCCCGTTACGTTACTTATATGATACTCACATTATCACATGACCATATTTATTTATGACAACATTGGCTTATACCTTATTAATATATATAGAGAGAGAAAGAAAAATGAAGATTCCGTCCACGTAAGAACAATCTCTCGCCGTCATGTCGGCACAGACAGTATCACTTAAGATAAGGCATGAGCTTTTTTATGTCACCTGCGGACATAAGAAATACGGCATCATCAGACAACAAAGAGCACCGATTCTCACGAACCGAGTGCCCCTCACACCATGACTAATGTATTATTATTAATCTCTCAAACTTATACTCTGTTATATTCCTGAAATCAATCTTTTTGTTATCTTACCTTAAACAAGTACTATTTGAGTGGTGCTAACCTAAACAAACTTAACCTAATCTGAATTTTATCTTCTTAACTTAAAACAAGTTATTGTATCTGTATGTATGGCCTTTCAGGAAGTGACCGATGCAAAGGTACACGAATTTCAATGATGTGAATTGTAGAGGTTTGAATAATTGTAAGGAAAACACTTGTTTTTTGATTTATGTCAAAACATCTTGACAGAAATCAAACATTGGGCATGTGTTAATGACGGTGTGCCGTCCTGTCATGATGTGCCCGGAACATGTTGTCGCAGTATGTCTGACAACAACGCCTACACTCCTTGTCTTACACTTGTCTGACAAGGGTATACGTCTACAAAATAAAGACGATTTTATTTTGTTATCCGCTCACTTCGTTGTATCTTTGTGTCCAAAAACGATTACAAAAATAGAGATGAAAGAGTACGATTTTCGAAAGATAGAGGAGAAGTGGCGTGCCAGATGGGTGGCTGACAAAACATATCATGTCACCGAGGATGCGGGCAAGCCTAAATTCTATGTCCTCAATATGTTTCCATATCCCAGCGGAGCCGGTCTGCACGTAGGCCATCCTCTCGGCTATATAGCCAGCGACATATATGCGCGTTTCAAGCGTCAGCAGGGTTATAATGTACTCAACCCCATGGGTTATGATTCCTACGGATTGCCTGCCGAACAATATGCCATACAGACGGGACAGCACCCGGAGAAGACCACATTCCAGAATATTGACCGCTACCGTGAACAGTTGGACAAGATAGGTTTTTGCTTTGACTGGGACCGTGAGGTCAGAACTTGTGCACCCGGATATTACCACTGGACGCAGTGGGCTTTCCAGAAGATGTTCGAATCGTATTTCTGCACCTCATCCGGCAAGGCTCAGCCCATTTCCCGCCTGATAGAGCATCTTGAGGCTTACGGCACGGAGGGTCTGACCGTTTCATGCAGCGAGGAACTGACGTTTACCGCCGAAGAATGGCGAGCCATGAGCGAGCAGGAGAAGAGCCGCGCCCTGATGAATTACCGCATAGCTTTTCTTGGCGAGACGATGGTGAACTGGTGTCCCAAATTGGGCACTGTACTGGCCAACGACGAAGTCGTGGAAGGGGTCAGTGTGCGTGGCGGTTATCCTGTGGAACAGAAGAAGATGCGTCAGTGGTGCTTGCGTGTCAGTGCCTATGCGCAACGTCTGCTGGACGGTTTGCAGACCATAGAGTGGAGTGACAGCATCAAGGAAACACAGAAGAACTGGATAGGACGCAGCGAGGGTGCCGAAGTTCAGATACGTGTTGCCGACAGCGATGTGGAGTTCACCATTTTCACTACCCGTGCCGACACAATGTTCGGTGTCACGTTCTTTGTTCTTGCTCCGGAAAGCAAACTTGTAGCAGACCTTACGACTCCGGAACAGAAAGTAGCCGTAGAGGAATATCTGGCCTATGTCAAGAGCCGCACCGAGCGCGAGCGAATGATAGACCACACAGTCACGGGTGTTTTCTCCGGTTCATACGGCATAAACCCCATAACTGGGGACAAGTGTCCGATATACATATCTGAATATGTTCTGTCCGGTTACGGAACAGGAGCCATCATGGCTGTGCCCGCGCACGATTCGCGTGACTATGCCTTTGCCCGTCATTTCAACCTGCCTGTCATTCCTTTGATAGAGGGTGCCGATGTCAGCGAAGAGAGTTATGATGCCAAAGACGGCATAGTCATGAATTCCCCAATGGAGGGCAAGACATCCTTCAAGGGCTTCAGCCTGAACGGCCTTACCGTCAAAGAGGCCATCGAGGCGACAAAGAAGTTTGTTGCCGAGAACGGTTTGGGACGTGTCAAGGTCAATTACCGTCTGCGCGATGCCATTTTCTCGCGTCAGAGGTATTGGGGCGAACCATTTCCTGTGTATTATAAGCAGGGAATACCTTGTATGATTCCCGAAGATTGTCTGCCCTTGGAATTGCCTCAAGTAGAGAATTTCCTGCCTACGGAGAGCGGTGAGCCTCCCCTCGGAAACGCTCAGTTCTGGGCTTGGGATGAAAGCAACCGGAAGGTTGTGGATAAGGCTCTCATAGATGAGAAGACGGTATTTCCCATAGAACTTTATACCATGCCCGGTTTTGCCGGTTCCAGCGCATACTATCTCAGGTATATGGACCCTGACAATGACAAGGCACTTGTCGGGGAGAAGAATGCACAGTATTGGCAGAACGTGGATTTGTATGTAGGCGGTAGCGAGCATGCCACCGGACATCTTATATATTCGCGATTCTGGAACAAGTTCTTGTTCGACCTTGGTGTCAGCAAAAAGGAAGAGCCGTTCCAGAAGCTCATCAATCAGGGTATGATACAGGGCCGGAGCAATTTCGTCTACCGCATCAAGGATACCAACACATTTGTAAGCCTGGGGCTGAAGGACGGATATGAAGTTACACCCATCCACATGGATGTCAACATCGTGAAGAACGATGTTCTGGATGTGGAGGCATTCAAGGCATGGCGTCCGGAGTATGCCACGGCAGAGTTTATTCTGGAGGACGGCAAATATGTATGTGGCTGGGCTGTTGAGAAGATGTCCAAGAGCATGTACAATGTTGTTAACCCGGACATGATAGTCAGCAGCTACGGAGCAGATACCCTTCGCCTCTATGAAATGTTCCTCGGTCCTGTGGAGCAGAGCAAGCCTTGGGATACGAACGGCATAGACGGATGTCACAGATTCCTTAAGAAATTGTGGCAGCTTTTCTGGGACAAGGACGGCAACCTCCGTGCCGACAGCAGCGAGCCTACGGCAGACAACATGAAGAGTCTGCACAAACTCATAAAGAAGGTCACTTCCGATATAGAGGAGTTTTCGTACAACACCTCCATTTCCGCTTTCATGGTTGCCACAAACGAACTTACCGCCCAGAAGTGCAGCAGCCGAGAGGTTCTGGCACAGATGGTTGCGTTGCTTGCTCCGTTTGCTCCGCACATGGCGGAAGAATTGTGGGAAGCACTTGGCGGAGAAGGCAGTGTCTGCGATGCCCGCTGGCCGGAGTTCAATGAAAAGTATCTTGTGGAGAGCACGGTGCAGTTGGGCGTACAGTTCAATGGCAAGGTTCGCTTCTCAATGCTTTTCCCTGCCGATGCCACTCCGGAGGAGATGGTGAAACTCGCCATTTCTGCTCCCGAAGCTCAGAAGCATCTGGAAGGCAAGCAGATTGTCAAGACAATAGCCGTGCCCAAGCGAATAGTAAATATTGTGGTAAAGTAAATCTGTGCCTGTCACATGAAATCCAAGACAAAATTGGCCGAGCAGCGGGAAAAACTGCAAAATCGTCTCTGTAAGTTTCATATCTGGGATTTTGTCAAAGATATGATTTTCATTAATCTCGGTATGGCTATCTATGATTTTGGATGGGCCTTGTTCCTGTTGCCATACAAGATAACTACCGGTGGCGGGGTCGGCCTGTGTGCCATTGTCCAGTATGCAACGGGCTTCCCCATGCAATACAGTGTCCTGATCATAAACGCCGGCCTTCTGTTGCTTGCGTGGTGGCAACTCGGGTGGAAATTTGCCTCGAAGAGTCTGTATGCCGTACTGTCTCTGACGTTGTATCTGCAACTCGGACAGGACATAGTCACAGATGAGAGCTATGGGCTTTGGCGCGTACTCGGAGACAATCAGGAGGGGATTGCATGCATTCTCGGAGCCATACTTAACGGCATAGGCATAGGTATGGTGTTCATGAGTGGCGGTAGTACCGGAGGATGGGACATCATCGCGTCCATAGTAAACAAGTATAGAAATGTCAGCATCGGACGCGTTCTGCTGTATCTTGACCTGTTTGTCATAGGCAGTTGCTATTTCCTGTTCCACAGCTGGCAGATGGTTGTATTCGGATATGTTACTCTGGTGGTATATACTTTTGCGGTCGACACCATGATAAACTCATCCAAACAGGACATACAGTTTACCATATATACCAGACACCATGACCTCATGGTCGAATCCATACGCATGCAGACAGGCCACACCGCCACTTTGCTCTTCGCCGAAGGAGGTTTTACCCACAATGATCTTAGAGTGGTAGTGACCATCGTACACAAGAGCGAGCAGGTGGAAGTGTTGCGTCTCATACGCGATACAGACCCGGAGGCATTTGTTACATTCCATCGTGTAGAGGGTGCTTTCGGCAAGGGATTTAATGTAATAAGGGCATAGGAGGCATAGGCAAAGTGAACAGCAACGTAATGAACAGTATCAGGCTAAAGGATATCATCCCATCCGGCAAGGATATGTTGCTGATGGTAGCAGGTCTGTTGATATTTTCCATAGGATTTGCTCTTTTCGTTCTTCCGTACAAGATGACCGGTGGCGGCGTGTCTGGCGTTGGAGCGTTGATATATTATGTCATAGGCTTCGACCCGTCTTATTCCTATTTCATCATTAATTTGGGCTTGCTGCTCTTTGCCCTGAAGATTCTCGGCCTCAAGTACACCATAAGGACCCTGCTTGCCACGGCACTGATTTCCGTGTTCATCGAATTTGCACAGTCATGGATAACATTGGAGGACGGCACCTTGTACAAGGTTATAGGTGACGAGAAGTTCATGGCCTGTGTGCTTGGCGGACTTACCGACGGTCTCGGCCTCGGTTTGGTGTTTTTGTCGGGCGGTAGCACAGGAGGGTCGGACATTATCGCTTCCATAGTGAACAAATACAAGCCCATCAGTCTTGGGCGCGGCTTGCTTATGGTTGACATCTTCATTGTGTCGCTCAACTGGTTTGTCATAGGCGATGTTGAGACGCTGGTCATGAGCTACTGCATGATGTTCATTGCCATAAACATGGTGGATTATGTCGTAAACGGCGCACGGCAGAGTATCCAGTTCCTTATCATTTCCGAACGCTACGAACAGATCGCCACACGTATCAACGACGAGTTGCAACGCGGTTGTACCATATTGGAAGGACGTGGCTGGTATAGCAAGCAGCAACGTCCGGTATTGCTTGTGATGGCCAAGAGATTGGAGCGAAAGGAAATCTTCGATCTGATACACGAAGAAGACCCTAATGCGTTCGTGTCCATGTCCAATGTGGAGGGTGTCTTTGGAGAAGGTTTTGACCCAATAAAAAAATGACTATGGTATTTGCAACAAACAATGAACACAAGCTGCGCGAGATACGTCAGATATTGGGTTCGGAAATAGAGATACAGAGTCTTGCCGATATAGGATGTACCGACGAGATACCGGAAGACAGCGACACGCTGGAGGGAAACGCTCTTCAGAAAGCCAGGTATGTGGCCGAAAAATACGGTGTGGACTGTTTTGCCGATGATACCGGTCTGCATGTTGATGCTCTCGGCGGTGCCCCAGGAGTGTATACGGCTCGTTTCGGTACGATGAACGGATTTGGAGACAGCCACGATGCTATGGCCAATATCAGGTGTCTTCTTTCCAAGATGGATGGTCAGGAAGACCGCACAGCCCGTTTCCGCACCGTCATAGCCTTGGTGTGCCATAAGCATACGTGTTGTGCACCGGAGGGGAACCGGTCGCCTGCTTTCGACGAACATCTTTTTGAAGGCATTGTCAAGGGCAGGATAGTCACGGCTCTCAGAGGAGACAACGGTTTCGGCTACGACCCCGTCTTTGAAGTAGAGGAAACCGGACAGACCTTTGCCGAAATGGGGGCTGATGGCAAGAATGCCGTTTCCCACCGTGCACGTGCTGTAGCTCGTCTGGCCGAGTTCCTGAAACGTTAGGACTCTGGCATTCTGTACGGGGAAATATAATACTGTGAGGGACTACAATGAGCAGGAAAGATAAGGATATTGCTCTCTTCGTTGCATTCTGCATTGAAGAATGCGGTTGAGAGTAGGCCTTGTTTTTTTTGTTCTGCCGGTGCAATGAATCTCAAAATTTTTATCTACCTTTGCAACTGATTTAAGTTAACACATGTGGATAGATTTGGGCTGCTTGCAACCACAGAAAAAAATGCTAAAAGAAAAGACCTGCATATTATAGAGAGCATCGTACAGGACTTTGACGCATTCCGCCCTATTTCTTTCCCCATACATTATTAATTATACATAGAGAATTAAGATTATGGGTTATCTTTTTACTTCCGAATCTGTTTCAGAGGGGCATCCGGACAAGGTTGCCGACCAGATCAGTGATGCCGTGCTGGACAAACTTCTTGCTTTCGACCCAGAGTCCAAGGTTGCGTGCGAAACTCTTGTAACCACGGGACAAGTGGTTCTGGCAGGCGAAATCAAGACCAAGGCTTATGTCGATCTCCAGCGTATTGCCCGCGAGGTGATAAACCGCATAGGCTATACCAAGAGCGAATACATGTTCGACGGCAATTCGTGCGGTGTCTTCAGTGCCATACACGAGCAGAGCGGCGACATTAACCGTGGCGTGGAGCGTGAGGAGCGTGAGAATCAGGGTGCTGGCGACCAGGGTATGATGTTCGGCTATGCCACAAACGAGACAGAGAACTATATGCCTCTCAGTCTTGACTTGAGCCACCGTCTGTTGCGTGTGCTGGCTGATATCCGCCGCGAGGGCGAGGTGATGACTTATCTGCGTCCTGACTCCAAGAGTCAGGTAACCATCGAATATGACGACAACAACGTCCCTGTGCGTATAGATACCATCGTAGTGAGCACGCAGCATGACGAATTCGATACGGACGAGGCAATGCAGCAGAAGATACGTAAGGACGTTATTGATATTCTTGTTCCGCGTGTCAAGGCAACCATTGCCAATAAGGATATTCTGGCTCTTTTCAACGATGACATTACGTATCATGTCAATCCTACTGGCAAGTTCGTCATTGGCGGCCCGCATGGAGATACCGGTCTGACAGGCCGCAAAATCATCGTCGACACCTACGGGGGCAAAGGTGCACACGGCGGCGGTGCATTCAGTGGCAAGGATCCGTCCAAGGTGGATCGCTCGGCAGCCTATGCGGCGCGTCACATTGCCAAGAACATGGTGGCTTCCGGTGTTGCCGACGAGATGCTTGTGCAGATTTCCTATGCCATAGGTGTGGCCCAGCCTGTAAGCATCTGTGTCAATACATACGGACGTGCGCACGTGGATATGACAGATGGTGAGATAGCGGAGAAGATTGCGGGCATTTTCGACCTGCGCCCCTATGCGATAGAGCAGAGGCTGAAGTTGCGCAACCCCATTTACGAGGAGACTGCCGCCTACGGTCACATGGGGCGTGAACCGCGCATGGTCACCAAGACCTTCGAATCCAACTATAACTGTGGTTCCAAGACCATGCGGGTGGAACTGTTCACGTGGGAGAAACTGGACTATGTGACCTGTATCCGCGAGGCATTCGGTCTGTGACAATTAGTGCAGATATGAAGAGTATATGTATATACTGCGCCAGTAGCGACCAGATTCCCGGAAAGTATTTCGAGGCTGCACGGGAACTTGGCCGCCTCATGGGCGAACAGGGCTTGACACTGGTGAACGGAGCCGGCAACATGGGACTGATGCGTGCGGCTGCCGATGCCTGTATGCAGGCCGGCGGCAGTGCCATAGGTGTCATTCCTACCTTTATGGTAAGGGAAAACTGGCACCATACGGGTATGACACAGCTCATAGAGACCCCGGACATGCATAGCCGCCAGCAGCGTTTGGCCGAACTTTCGGATGCAGGCATTGTCCTGGCAGGTGGATTCGGTACTTTGGCGGAGTTCAGCGAGCTTGTCACATGGAAACAGTTGGGGCTGTACCTCAAGCCGTTAGTTCTGCTCAATACCGACGGATACTACGATGGTCTGGTTTCTTTTCTTAGAAAAGGAATGGAAGAGAACTTCCTGCGTCCCGAACACCTGCATACGTTTGCCGTTGCTTCCACTCCGCAAGAGGCTATCGATCTGGCACTGAGCACTCCTATGTGGGATGCCAATGTCAGAAGATTTGCAAAATTATAGATGAATGCCACTGTCGACACAATCGGTGTCATGTCCGGACATGTAGAGTGCAGCTCAGTGCTGCTAGGAGCCTTCGGTCAGGATTTCGGATTCTTCAGCGGTAATCCGTTGCTGCATCCCGAACTCGCTGCCCGTCCCTGTGGTTTCCCCATGGAGGTTGTGCCATATAGCGTACAGAACGATAATGTCATAGGCACCGTGGTCATCATGTGCTTCTTCCTGATGGCCATACTTATACGCCGCACGCGTTCTTTTGTGTCGCAGCAGGCAAATGGCTTTTTCCATTCTCCTGCACACAAAGTTGTCCATAACGAAGTCGATACCTCCATAGGCGTCCCGACAGTTGCTCTAATGCACCTCCTGCTTGCGATTGCAGGCAGTCTGCTTGTCTTTTACCATGCGTACGCTACCCGCAACCTGTTCCTGTGCCGTATTTCTCCGTATGGACTGGCCGTAGCGTATGCCGGTATGTTCTCGCTGTTTTTTGTGTTGCGGAATGCATTGTCATCTTTCATCAACTGGATATTTTTTGAAAAAGCGAGCCGGCGGCAATGGCGGAGCACCTATAATTTCCTGCTCCTGTTGGAAACATGGCTGTTGTTCCCGCTCATATCGGCTGGCATATATCTTTCCGTGTCTCCGGACACCGTTTTGCGTCTGACAGCTGCTGTTATAGTATTGTTCAGGATGGTGTTATTATATAAAACCTTTACGACTTTTTTACTTAAAATCTATTGTATTCTGCATTTATTGTCGTACCTTTGTGCCCTCGAAATCATCCCCCTGCTTATTTTATGGGAGATATTGAACGGCATCACGGACAGTTTGATAATAACATTTTGACTATAGAAAAATTATGATAAAGAAGATTCTGGTTTCGCAGCCCGAACCCTCATCGGAGAAATCTCCTTATTATGATATCATGCGGAGACACAACGTAGAACTTGTCTTCCGTCCTTTCATCAAAGTAGAAAGTCTGACTCCCCGTGAGTTCAGGGCACAGCGCATCAATATTCTGGATCATACAGCAATCATCTTTACCAGCCGTCATGCCATAGACCATTTCTTCCTTCTGTGTCAGGAGATGCGCGTGGAAATACCGGAGAATATAAAGTATTTCTGTATTACCGAAACCATATCGCACTATATCCAGAAATATGTCCAGTACCGCAAGCGCAAGGTGTTTTTCGGCGAAACAGGCAAGATTGGCGATCTGTTGCCGTTAATTCTCAAACACAAGAGCGACAAATACTTCATTCCGCAGAGCGACGTGCACAGCACGGAATTTACCGATATGCTGGATGCCAAAGGCATAACCTACACAAGCGGTGTCATGTACCGTACCGTCAGCAATGACTTTGCCAAGGGAGAGGCATTCGACTATGACATGCTGGTGTTCTTCAGCCCCAGCGGAATACAGTCCCTGCTGAAGAACTTCCCTGATTATGTCCAGGGCGAGACAGCGATAGCCACTTTCGGACCTGCCACAGCCAAGAGCGTGACGGATGCAGGACTGAGGCTGGATCTCCAGGCACCTACCTCCGAATATCCCAGCATAACAGCAGCATTGGATGCATACCTGAAGCAACATAACGGATAATGGCTTTCGGCCTGAGCAAGAAAGAAAGACTATGCAGCAAGAAGGCCATCGACGCCCTTTTTGCCGGTGCTGACAGCAAATCCCTGTTGGTATATCCCGTACGCGCCGTATTCAGAAATACCGAGGAGGCGGGAATCCGCATCCTCGTTTCTGTTTCCAAGAAACGCTTCCGCCATGCCGTGGACAGAAACCGCGTCAAGCGGCAGTTGCGCGAGGCATACAGGCTGAACAAGAACATTCTTGCTACCGGTACAGATGTCACATCGTCTCCACGGGGACTTGACATAGCGTTTATATGGCTTACAGACCGTCATCAGCCATCCGCTACCGTTGCCTCCCGAATGGTGTCCCTGTTGGAAAAGGTGGCACAATCACGTTTACAGCAATGAGCCTACTCCTTAGACTTCTTAGTCGGATACTGATTATGCCGATACGTTTCTATCAGATCTGTATCTCCCCCCACACTCCTCCCTCGTGCAGGTTCACCCCCACTTGCAGCCAATATGCTGTGGAAGCTCTGCAAAAGCACGGGCCTTTCAAGGGTTTGTATCTGGCGATACGCAGAATATTGCGATGTCACCCCTGGGGAGGTTACGGATATGACCCGGTTCCGTGAGGAGGTGTATGTAAGAACACATCAGGGGCGGCCAGCTGTCTTTACAGGCTTGACACAACGGAGAAATATAAATGAAAAAACACTTAAATAAATATTAACATGGAATTCAACAAGATTACTGCTGCCGAGGCTGCTGCTCTGGTAGAGAACGGCCACACCATCGGCTTGAGCGGATTTACTCCTGCCGGTGCCCCTAAGTGCACTCCCGCAGAAATTGCAAAGAAGGCCGAGGCCGAACACGCTGCAGGCCGCCCTTTCAAGGTAAGTGTCATTACCGGTGCCAGCACCGGACAGAGTTGTGACGGTGCGCTGTCCAATGCGCAGGCAATAGACTACCGCACTCCCTATACTACCAACGGCGATTTCCGCAAGCATGTCAATCAGAATGAAATCAACTATCAGGATCTCAACCTCAGCAACCTGGCCACACAGATGCGCCAGGGCTATCTTGGCGAGTTGGACTGGGGTATCATAGAGGCATGCGCCATAGAGCGCGTCGGTTCAAAGGCTCACATATACCTTACGGCAGCCGGAGGCATAAGCCCCACTGTATGCCGTCTGGCCAAGCGCGGCATCATCGTTGAGCTTAATGCTTTCCACTCTCCGGAGAGTAAGGGCATACACGACGTTTATGAGATAGAGGATCATCCTTTCCGTACTCCGATAATGATAACCAAGGCCTCCGACCGCATCGGCAAGCCATACATCGAGGTGGATGTTGACCGCATTGTTGGTGTCATAGAGTGCAACATCCCCGATGAGGCACGTGGCTTCAAGGATGCCGATGCCGTTACCACTCAGATAGGACAGAATGTTGCCGACTTCCTGCTGGCCAATATGCACAGCGGATTGATACCCAAAAGTTTCCTTAATCTTCAGAGCGGTGTGGGCAGCGGTGCCAATGCCGTGCTCGGCGCGCTGGGTCAGTGCCCGGAAGTGCCCAACTTCAATATCTATACCGAGGTGCTCCAGGATGCCCCCGTACAGCTCATGCGCGATGGTCGTGTGCTCAGTGCCAGTGCATGCTCGCTGACAGTGACAAACGAATGCCTCGGAGGCATATACCGTGATATGGACTTCTTCCGTGACAAGATTGTCCTGCGTCCCTCCGAGATAAGCAACTGTCCCGAGGTCATAGCCCGCATAGGTGTCTGCTCTCTGAACACCGCCATAGAGTGCGACATCTACGGCCACGTCAACAGTACCAAGATATGTGGAACCAAGATGATGAACGGTTTGGGCGGCAGTGCAGACTTTACCAACAATGCCTACCTCAGCATCTTTACCTGCGGTTCCACCACCAAGGGCGGTGCCATCAGCAGCATTGTTCCATTTGCCAGCCACATCGACCACACCAACCACTTCATTGATGCCGTCATTACCGAATACGGCGTTGCCGACCTGCGTCGCAAGAGCGACATGCAGAAGGCCCAGGAACTTATCCGTGTGGCACACCCCGATTACCGTCCTCTCCTTCAGGACTACCTGCGCCTGGCACAGAAGCATGGCGGCCAGACCCATCACTGTCTGTCTGCCGCCTTCGCCATGCACGACACATTCCAGCGCACCGGAGACATGCGCAACACCAATCTGGCCGAATATCTCAAATAGTCGGAGCCCTTTTCCGTCAACAATGTACAGCCGTGGCTGCATCCCGCATCAGGGTGTAGCCACGGCTGTGTGTTAGGGACGGGTGGAATATGTCGACAAGTCAGTACCTTGCTGTCATTGTGGAGGCCACGTCATAGTGACAGTCCGGGTCTTGTTATTCGTTCGGAAAAGTGTGGCCGAGCCTTGTCGGTTCGCCTGGAAAAGTGCAAAGTCGCAACGTTAGACTCCCTACATGGGATTCCTTATTAAGGACAAACTTGCAGACACCATCATTCCTGATGTTGATTTGAATCCATGCCACTACCCGCTTCTACGCGCGCGCATATTATATATAATGTATAGGGCAGGCGAGCGAATGAGCAGGAAGCGAAGAGTATTTGTCATAATATTTCAGCATGCTACCGGGCATCCGTGGAACGGCAGAACCGGCCTCTCCGATGCGTCTTCGCGGTGTCCGAAATGTGTCATCGTGATATTGAGGTTCAGACACCGTGGTCTTGAGCCTTAAGACCGTCGGTCTTCGCGCTCAAGACCACGGTCTTTCGACCCGAAGACCGCGATGTCTTTTTGGGAGGTATGCGAGAAGCCTGTCACAGGACGGCATGATGGGCATTGATATGTCGCCTGTATATTGTACAACATCCTGTAATGCAATAAGATACGGCGAGATAAAATGAAGGATGGAAGAGGCTTCGAGCATGGGAGTCCTATACAGCGCGCCACACCTCCTTCTGCTCAACACACAGCCCCCTACTTTTACACTGAGAGCATCTGGCAAATCCTGCCAGTCGAGATGCTGACGTGTAAAGATTTTTCAACTAATATGACCATCGCTTATATTTCGTACACTCATTGCTCCTTATTGTAGTTGATTCATGAGGTTGTATTCTACAAAAGTGTGGGAATCTGAATAGAATCAGACGAAGACCACGGGGGAACACTAAATTTTGACTCGCCTAAAAAGGTTTTATTCAAAAAATTCGATAAATTTGTATATGTCTATAATATTCGGATATGTGCAAACCAGCATTTGCTGAATCAATTGTTGAACCTTAATGGCACGGCTATGACAGATCAGGAACTCAAACAACTTAAAGATAATCTATGGCACTCGGCCGACATGCTGCGTGCCAGTGCCCATCTTTCTGCCAACAAATACGGGCAGCCCATCCTCGGACTTATCTTCTTGCGTTATGCCGATATACTCTTCAAGCAGCACAAGGAAAAGATAGAGGCGGGATATAACCGGTATAAGGGCACAAGAATGGAGAAGTCCTACAAGGATGTCGCCATTGAGGAGTGCGGGTTCTTTCTTCCCGAATGTGCGTACTTCGATAAGCTCAACAATGCTCCCGATGATGCCAACAAGGCCGTACTTGTCAAGAACGCCATGCTGGCTATCGAAAAGGAAAACCCGAAAATGGATGGTGTCCTCCCCAAGGAAGTGTATGGGCAGTTGGTGCCGGAGGAGGAACCGGAGCTGTTGAGCAAGGTGCTCCGTATCTTCAAAGATATTCCCGAGAACATCAGTATTGATCTTTTCGGTGAAATATACGAGTATTTCCTCGGCGAGTTTGCATTGAGCGAGGGTCAGGGCGGCGGTGTTTTCTATACCCCTGCATCAGTCGTACAGTATATGGTAGAGGTTCTGCAGCCCGTTATCGGAGACAAGAAATTCCTTGATCCGGCGTGTGGTTCCGGCGGCATGTTCGTTCAGGCTGCCCGTTATATGCACAGCCATAACGCCACCAACAGCGACATGATGCGCTTCCGCTGCTATGGCGTGGAGAAGGACCCCGACACGGTCAAGCTCGCCAAGATGAATCTGCTGCTGAACAATGTGCGGGGAGATATTGTCGAGGCCAATTCCTTCTACTCCGACCCTCACGACGAGTTCGGCAACTTCGACTATGTTATGGCCAATCCGCCGTTCAATGTGGATGAGGTTGTGGTGGACAAGGTCATTGATGACCAGCGGTTCAGTACCTACGGCGTGCCCCGCAACAAAACGAAGTCTGGCAGAAAGGCTTCCGACAAAAAGGAAACTGTTCCCAACGCCAACTACCTGTGGATAGGACTTTTTGCCACGTCGCTGAATGCCACCGGCAAGGCTGCGCTTGTAATGGCAAATTCCGCCAGTGACGCAGGTGGTTCGGAATTGGAAATCCGCAAGAGGATGATTGAGGACGGCATCATCAGTCAGATGGTGACACTGCCAAGCAACATGTTCTCGACGGTGACACTGCCGGCCACGCTCTGGTTCTTCAACAAGGAGAAAAAGAACAAGGACGAAATCCTGTTCATCGACGCAAGGAACGTCTTTACACAGGTTGACCGTGCCCACCGCAAATTCAGCGATGAGCAGATAAAGAATCTCGGCATCATCACCCGCCTTTACGAAGGAGACAGCACAGCCTTCTGGGCTCTTGTGGATGAATACAAACAGACAGGCAGGCAGGAACACGCCGATTGGCTGCTGGAGCGTTGGCCTGATGGTGTTTACCGGGATGTCGTAGGTCTGTGCAAAGTGGCGAAACTTGAAGGCGAGGACGGCATCATTGACCAGGATTATTCCCTCAATGCCGGACGCTATGTCGGTGTGGTGATAGAGGACGACGGCATGACGGCGGAAGAGTTTGCGGAGACAATGAAAGCCAACCATGCCGAACTCAAAACCCTCAATGCCGAGGCAGAGACACTTATGGCAGAGATAGAGAGGAACATGAAGGAACTGTTTGGGGAGGGGTGAAGGTATTGAATGCGAAAAGGTAAGAATTCGAAATTACATCGCAATTAAAAGCGGTTTGGCATATAAGGGCGACCTAATAGGAAAAGGAGATT
>CAMWRK010000023.1 GCA_947176655.1 uncultured Prevotellaceae bacterium
CTTTTGTGCCGAGTGACACCTGTCCGCGCTTGCTACTTGTGGCAATTATGGTCCCCTTGCTGTCCAGAAAAAGTTTCTTCAGTTTGGCTACATCCATTTTATCCGTTTGCGGGATACCCTTTTGCTGAAGCAGCATTCCCTTCACTGTTACCCATTCTGCCTCATTGTTACAACAATCCGTCATGATTATGTTCAGCCTTGCTCCTTTGGATTTCAGTTGCTCCCGGACATAGGTGACCGGAACAAACTTATCTTGATTGTAGGATCTGTAGTTCAAACACATCTGAGGAAGCCATCCGTCTGCTGGGTCTGCTTTCGCATGCACGCCATGTCCTGAATAATAGAAAAAGACGACATCATTCGAACTGCATCTCATATCCGACAATACCTTCTCAAGATTGGGCTTAGTACAGTCATCACCGATGTAGACGTGCCAATCCTCTTCACAGTCAACAGCTGCTTCTATCACCCCGAGTTCTTCAACAAACCGCTCCATATCTCTCATGCAACTCTCGCCAATTTTCTCGTCATTTGTGTTGCAAAAGACCACCGCATGGATCTTGACATTGTCCGCCTTGAGGCTGCCCCAAAAGCAACATGCAAATATTGACAAAAGACAAATAGTCCTTTTCATAGCATTCCTCCTATTTTATATTTTCACCTAATATCATTTTACAATACCTCTCCATCAGACGCTTGTCAGCATAATTCCAGTTACCCTGCTTCTTGTCATCATATAGAATAGACCAGCTGAAATCAGACAAAGAAATCAAAACATGTACTGGTTGCATTTTCCTCCTCTCAAAACAGAACTCTACAGCAGGAACATACGGGCTGCGCACCTTCACAGAATCCTCCTTGTAGTTTTCCTCATCTGCCAACAGCATAAATTGGAGCATACCTATCTGGGCGGCAGTCAGTCTGCAAACCAAGGAGTCCCTCACATAATGAGCCTCCAACTCATAGTCTTCCTTACCTACCGAATCCTTGCCCAGTATGGTGTAACATGTCACCTTCGACGGACAAAACAGAATCTCTGACATAGACTTCCCTAACTGTCCGTAAACACACGAATCCGGCATCACGACATACTTGACTGCATTACCTCCTGCACTGCCGCATGATGCAAAGGAGGAGATTGAACACATCAGGTTCAACAAAATCATAAATCTCATTTTCATTGTTCTGCTTCTTTAATGTTTATCATTTTGTAGTCATATCTCCTGTATGTCTCCGCGCAACCTGGAGCCTCACACTTTATGATGACGGAAAACGTATGTGTGCCCACGGGAGTATCTTTAAGACGCATGCCAAAAGGGCATACCATGCCATTCTCCACATTGCCTATGACTATGTTGGCAAGACGGCAATCGATTTTCTTCACCTTCGTTCCTACTGCAAGCTGGTCTTCCTGGACTACTATGCGTCCGAATAATGTGTCACCTACGTAGTAATCTGTCTCATTAAACTCCAATGTGTAAGGAACTTCCGGTGTTGGCTCCAATGCAGCCGAACACCCAACCAAAACCATACCACATGCCACAAACGACATCAATACGAAAAAACTTTCCTTCATAACTAATCTCCGAAAACATTATAAGTTAGACGTAAACTGAAATTCATATCATTGCTCTTGAAGTTGGCATACGGGTACCAGAATCCACCATCTGGGGTGTAATTGCGGTTGAACATATCGTAATGAGCCATGTCCATACAGAATGCTACCGACCCCTTATTCCCCAATTGCACTCCTATCGCATAAGATGTCCTCAACCCATTGTTTATCTGAGCCTTGTCTCCACCATAGGGGCCATCGTAGGCAAAATTGTTGACATACACACTGCCTAACTCAAAAATCGGACACCAGTCATATTCGTCCAGCAGATAATGAAGCGGAGATACTCTGATTCCGACACCTACCTTTAGGCTATGCAGTTTATGCTTACTGTAATCCTCCTCCCCCAAGAAACGAAGCTTGTATTGGTCAAAGCCATAAGCACCGTACAGATATATGCCTACTGGCGATTCTACACCGTGCCATCCAACCTTGATACCTGTCTCTATGCCATTGAACAAATCGTATGCCTTATATCCGTAAGGATTTGCCATGTGATAAGCTATCCGCTCTCCATTGTCCGTCATCCTCAGATAATGCACATCACCAAGTGAATATTCCGCCAATGACATATCATTATACATTGCTTTGGCAATCAAGATATTTACCAAACTGCCCGCATATTCCATTGCATTACCGACCAGGAAATGGCTGCCCTTGGTATGTATGCCTACTGACCACGGATTTTTCTGCGAATATGCAGGAACTGCACAACAAGACAACAGCACAGCAATCATGGCAACACTCAATCTGCCACTTTGTTCCACCACACACCAGTACTTCTCGCCTAATGTACAGAAAAGAGAATGTAATTTTTGGCCTAATTTCTTCATTTTATTGTTTATATAGGTTAATGCTACTATAGCTCATCAGACATAATCTCAAAAGCGGATATGGAAAAACACACTAACCTTCCAACAAAAGAAAAGCGTGAGAATCGTACACCGTTACTTATCTCACAGTCCTGGCCTTCGAACTTGCCACCACGTATAGATAAGCAACTTCGAAGCCCACGCCGATATGAATATAATCTTCCTTTCCGGCATAATAATCATCAATCTGACAATATCAGACAGCACCCGAAAAGGAATATGTATATACACATCCCTTAGGCATCTACCGTTGCATCATCGTCTACGTGGTTTCCAAGTGTTCGAAGTTTGGACTGTAGCGATGAAGCGTCAAGTAAACGCTTTCAATATGTCCGGACTACATTTCCCACCCAATACCCGCTTCGTACCGCTTTGTCTGTTATGACTCCGCCATACTCAACTCGGCGTAGGCTGACCTGTCCGTTGCCATGAAAGAGCACGTCTATCTGTGACAGCTATATAACAAGTCCATATAGTCCGCTCCAAAGGTACGACAATAATCAGAAAAATAACAATAGTTCATTGATATTTTTCATTGCTACCACGATATTGTCCTAAAAACAAGGAAGGGAGAGAAAAGGCGTTGTAGTTTGCTACTCAGCAAGAACAAAGCCAAGGCAAAGCTGCTTCCCTCTACAGAAAAACACATTTCTTATTTCTGCCTGCGCATAATCTCGCTGTTTTTATATATATTTGCATATACAGAACACCTCGGAACAACATCATAAACAAGGATATGAAGATACTGATAACGGGAGCCAACGGGCAATTAGGTTCGGAAATGCGACTGCTTGCCGCTGATGACATGGACAATGAATATACATTTACGGATGTCAACAGCCCGGAGGGCGTGGAAACCGTGTTCCTTGACATTACGGACAGCCGGGCCGTCACCGACTTGGTGAAGGCACATGGAATAGAAGCCATCGTGAACTGTGCGGCATGGACCAACGTAGATGCCTGCGAGACTGGTGCCGCACTGGCCGCTATGGCACAGAAACTTAACGCCGATGCTCCGGAAAATCTGGCCATGACCATGAAAGAAACCGGCGGACTGCTCATACACATTTCCACGGACTATGTTTTCGGCAGAGAGCCATACAACACTCCTTGCCGAGAGGACAGGCAGGGCACACCGACCGGAGTATACGGACGGACAAAGAAGGAGGGAGAGGAACGCATACTGGCCACCGGATGCCAGCACGTCATAATCCGCACTTCGTGGCTCTATTCCGAGTTCGGCAAGAACTTCTGCCGCACGATGCTGAACCTCACCTCAGAACGTCCTTCACTGCAAGTGGTCTACGACCAGTGCGGCACTCCGACATACGCGATGGATCTGGCCAAAGCCATCTGCCACGTACTACACGACTATGCCGCCGACAGCGCCACGACATACGCCAAGAGCGGCATATACCATTATTCCAATCTCGGTGTCTGCTCCTGGTATGACTTCGCACGCATGATTCAGGACACAGCCAATGCGCTGGCCACAGCACCGGAGGAAATGCGACACTGCGACATACGCCCGTGCCTAAGCAGCCAATACCCCTCGCCCGTGCAACGCCCGGCCTACTCCGTACTGGACAAAGCTAAAATCCAGGAAACATTCGGCATTGACATTCCCTACTGGACTGACTCCCTGCGACTGTGCATCGAGAACGTTCTACGCCAAGACTGAACTGCACTATATCACATATCATTAACACACAGACACATACTAATCAGCACATGGAACTGATTCCTTCCTTTCAGGTAGACCACCGCAACCTCATGCCTGGCATCTACATCTCACGTCGCGACAATATCGGACAGGAAACCATCACCACCTATGACATACGCATGACAGCCCCCAATCAGGAGCCGGCCCTGCACGTATCGGCCATACACACCATAGAGCACATCGTGGCGACATACCTGCGCAACGACCCGGAATGGAAGGAGCGCATTGTCTACTGGGGACCTATGGGATGCCTCACCGGCAATTATCTTATACTAAAAGGCGAATGGCCTTGCCATGTGGTGCGCGACCTGATGCTGCGTGCCTTCAGCTATGTAGTAGAATACAGCCAGAAGGTTCCGGGCACGACACCAGCCACCTGCGGCAACTACCTCCTGCACGATCTGCCCATGGCCAAATGGGAAGCGGCACGCTACATAGAGCGCCTCACCACCGATTTCCATTGCGAGTATCCGGGCATCGAACGCCCGGAAGACGCTACCGGTCTGGCTTTCCACGATGCCTGACAATACACGACATTCCCACAGGAAACCGTGAAATTTCCTGTGGGAATGAAGTTTAAAAATAAATGGCAAAGCGAGAAGATGCTCCGATGCCGTATTACTCCGCGCTCCCGGCGGCATCCTCCGTCTTCTCCTCGAAATCCGTGATACCGTTCTCAATAAGAATATTGTACCACTGGACAAGTTTTTTCATGTCACTTGGATAGACATGTTCGCGGTCATAATTGGGCAGAACCTTGGCCATGAAACCGGCAAGTTCCTCGCTGCCCGCCTTGCGATAGTCAATGGACGCAGGCTTTCCGCCCTCCATGTCATAGATGCTTTTCAGAACCTTACGCAAGGGCACTTCCTCCTCGTCGGTATACATGGCTATGTCTGCCAAGGAAATGATTTTGTCGGTGCCGAATGCAGGCATACGCTTCTTCTGGGCATCCAAAGTTTCCACAATGAGACTGCGATTACCGCGATTGACCAAGCGGTAAAGTCCGGGCTTGCCGGAGATAGCAAGAATGGTTTCGAGCATTTGTTTCAGGTGTTTGATGCTCCCTGGAGTGTCAATCCGGCGCGGAACGACTCCCCCGCAGGAGTTTGTGTTATTATAAATTATATTAGTAGTTCTCTATCTGAGCATTGACAGGCATCAGTCCCTATACATTATTTATTATGATATCCGGATTGGGATACTCCTTTTGTCTGGCAATACGTTCCAGTATCTTCTCGCGACCGACCCCATCCCTGCGCATAGCCCTGGCAATGCGTGTCTCCAGCGGAGCGTCCACACGGATGACCTTATCCACCAGTTTGTCTATGCCGCTTTCGAGTAGCAAAGCTGTCTCTATGGCCACGACAGGAGAGTGCTGTTCATCGGCCCAGCGTAGAAAATCTTCACGGACGACCGGATGTACCAAAGCATTGACACGACTGGCATTTTCTTCACTCGCAAACAGAAACGAGGCAAGGCGGGACTTGTCCAGATGCCCGTCCGCATCATACACATCTGCTCCGATCATAGAGACAAGGCCTCGACGGATTGTCTCCGACTCCTCGTTGAGACGTTTGGCGTTGCTGTCCGAATCGTACACCGGAATCCCCAGCAACTCCTTCATCTGCCCAGCGATATAACTTTTGCCGCTGCCTATGACTCCGGTTATGGCCACCTTAATCATAAGCGTCCTCCTTCCGGTGTCTGCGCCTTCTCTTCATCGAAGTGCGTCTGCTCCAGCAGGTAATCCACCTCCTGAGGGTAGATGCGCACATTGCTCACACCCTCAGGTATCGATCTCAACTGCAAACGATATTTGGAAGCAGGATTTGCAAGCAGTTCCTCGTATGTCGCAGCCAGAACGAAGTTGCCCGGCTGTATGAACCGTGCGTTGGACGCACCGACCCTGTATTTGACTGTCACCGTAGCCGGGAATGTTTTCAACGACATACCTGCCGGGAAGTTCAGGCCAATGACAGGAACACTGACCGACTGCTCCGTGTAATAATCCACACGGGCTGTCATGGCTACCGTCTCCGGGACAACCTTAACGCCACAGATGCTCGGAAAACCGATATTGAAAGTCATTGTCCTGTCCAGTTCCGTTATTTCCTGACTTTCCGTATAAGCGTATTGCAAAGTATCAAGAACAGATGCCGGAGCGTACACTGTCACACTGTCGGGACTAAAGGAAAAACCTTGCATATAGTTCTGCTGACGTGTGGAAATCTTGCCGGCAAGTTTTACCGCCAAACGACGCGACACACCCTTATTGTAGTGAAATTCAAACTGATTCGGGCTCATACGCAACACTCTGACCGAAGCGTTAATCTGTTGTTGGAAAGCCCGCTGCACATCCGTAGCCGGGACTGACACCTTGGCCGTGGCAGAACCGTTGTCGTATGCAGCAAAGTCAAGCACTATAGGGGCTACGCCTTTACCACTTCGCAGATAATTGAAAAGATTGGTGCCCTTGTCCTGTATGGTAACGACAACCTCCCTTGGCAATGGAGTGGTTATTACAGTACCATGCGGCACTCCCTCCATCTCAAGAGGCACCCGAATGTCGGCCTCAAAAGTGTCGTTCAACTTCTGCAGCAGCCAGAAACCTGTGCTGACAACAAGGAAAAATGCAAAAACCAACATGTCCCTGCCCTTTTCACGGAGCAGGGACGTAAAGCCATGAGCGGCTCTGTCCTTACTTGTTCTGATCCGACGGGGCAGTTGCATAGACACTGTTACGGTCCACACGGATATTAACGCCCTTGGCAACCTCTATAGTCAGGATATTGTCTGCCTCGTCAATGGCACGTACCTCACCATGTATACCTCCGGCGGTCACCACCTTGGAGCCTACGGCTATGGAGTTGCGGAAATTCTGTATCTCCTGCTGTCTCTTGCGCTGAGGACGGTAGATGAAGAACCAGAAAATGAGAGCGATCACCACCCACATGATAATCATGGGAACGCTGGAAGCCTGTGCTGAAATTGTCTGAATCATATTATATTATTCTGTAATGTTACTGGTGACACATTTGCCCGACACACAGTGTCAGGCATTCTTTACCAACTTGTGGTCGGCAATAAGCTGCTTGCTGATATTGTCCAGAGTGGCATTGATATAGCGCGCGCTGTTGGGAGTACTGTAACTCTTGGCTATCTCTATATACTCGTTTATGGACACAGACAGAGGAATGGTGGGGAAAGATGTTATCTCCGCCAGAGCCACCTGCATGATGACACGATCCATCATCGGAACTCTCTCCACATCCCAGTTGCGGGTACACTGGCCGATAAGGTTCTTGTAATAGTCTGTACCGCTGAGAGCCTGGCGGATGAGACGTTTGGCAAACTCCAAGTCCTCCACCTCCCTGAACTCGGGCAGCAGGGGATGATTATCCCCACAGTCGGCTGTAAAGCGGTTGATTGTCTTCAATATAAAAGTATCAATAATGAATCGGTCGTCATTCCAATAAATATTCACGTCCTCAAGCAGACTGTCTATCTCGTCATTATCAATGATAATATATCTGTATATCTTGCGCCAGAGTTCGCGATCCTCGTCGTAGGAATCCTTGCCGCTGTCCATGTACTCGTGATAAAAATCGCTGTCCATAATCCTATTGTACAGAGTGCGCACGAACTCCTCCTCGTTGGTCCAGTCCATACGCAGACTCTTCCTGCTATTCTGTAGAGAGCGGTTGCCTTCCAACTGCAACATGAACCTGTTGTCAACGAACTTGCGGTTCGGTCCGGCCAGTCCCAGGCGGGCTGCCCTGTTGGTCTGGGCTTCATGGGCACGCAATGCCAGCCGCGAAATCTCAACCATCAGACTCAGCATCGTATTGTACAGCTCGTACGCAGTATCCAGACTGTTCAACAACATATTCACTCCGTCCTCGATACGCCGTCCCTCGTTGAGGCAACAAGCGTATGCAACCTGCACTGTCTTGATTCGGATTAGTTTACGATTAATCATAAGAGCGATTTATAAAGCGTAAGGCGCACAAAGGTACTTCTTTTTAATGAAGAACGTCGGGTTTATGTGACAAAAACGGTGTAAAGAAGGCTTTTTTGCCAAAAACACGTCAAGGAAACGTAACACTTTCGTCATTTTTCCATATCTTTGCACCCGCTTATGGAAGCCCGTGTGATGGCGAATTAAGCAATACCTTAATTTAGAGTAACACAAAACTAACAACACAAAACAATGAAAAGTATCGACGTAAAAGGCACAGCCCGCACTGCTACCGGCAAGAAGGCCACCCGTGCAATCCGCAAGAGCGGTTCCATTCCCTGCAATCTCTATGGCGAGAAGCGCGGCGAGAACGGCCTGCCCGTAGCCACCGGTTTTACCGTAGCAGCCTCAGAGGTTCGCAATCTGGTATATTCTCCCGACATCTATAGCGTAAACCTGAACATTGACGGTCAGGAGCACAAGGCTATCATGAAGGAGTTGCAGTTCCACCCCGTAACGGATCAGCTGTTGCACATCGATTTCTACGAAATCACAGAGGAGAAGCCCATCGTGATGGCAGTGCCCATCAAGCTGAACGGTCTGGCAGAGGGTGTCAAGGCCGGCGGTAAACTGGCAGCAAGTGTACGTAGTCTGAAGGTACGCGCACCCTATACACAGATTCCCGAGAAGCTGAACATCGATGTCACCAATCTGGGTCTGGGCAAGACTATCAAGGTTGGAGAACTGAGCTTCGAAGGCCTGGAACTCGTCACCAACCCCAGCGTCGTGGTATGTCAGGTTAAGATGACACGTAGCGCAATGAGCGCAATGGCTTCTGCCGGCAAGAAGTAAACAGCAAAGGACACATACGGAATACGGGTGACGGCAAAGCCGCTACCCGTATTTTCATTTAGGAAGGCTCCATTATGAAATATCTTATCGTAGGACTTGGCAACATCGGCGACGAATACCGCGGCACCCGCCACAACATAGGCTTCCGCATGGTAGAGGCACTGGCACAGGCACAGGAGGCAACGTTCCTGGACAAACGCTACGGTTTTGTGTGCAAGACAAGGATAAAGAACGCGGAACTTATCCTGCTGAAACCCAGTACGTACATGAACCTGTCCGGAAGTGCTGTGCGCTACTGGATGCAACAGGAAAAGATTCCTCTGGAAAACCTGCTGGTCATAGTGGACGACCTGTCGCTGCCTGTCGGAACCATACGCATGAAGCAGAGCGGATCGGCGGCAGGACACAACGGACTGAAACACATAGCCCAAATGCTTGGCACAGAAGGATACAACCGTCTGAAGTTCGGCATCGGCAATGACTTCCCGCGTGGCGGCCAGGTAGACTTCGTGCTGGGCAGATTCTCGCCCGAGGACAACAGGATTATCGACGAGAAGGTGCCGGTAGTGTGCGACGCGATAAAGGCTTTCGCCCTGAGCGGCATGCAGTTCGCCATGTGCCACTACAACAACAAATGACTTTTTCTCCGGACTAAAAACAATGAAAAACGAAGCACGTGTAGACAAATGGCTGTGGGCTGCCCGCATATTCAAGACACGCACCATAGCTGCGGCAGCATGCAAGAAGGGGCAGGTAAGCATGGGGGGAGCGCAACTGAAGCCGTCACGCACCATACGCGAGGGGGACATTATCGACGTACGCAAACCTCCGGTGACATACAGTTTCCGCGTATTGCAGGCCATAGAAAAACGCATCGGTGCAAAGCTGATTCCTGAAGTTCTGGAAAACGTTACGGCACCGGAACAGTACGAGTTGCTGGAAATGGCCAGAATATCAGGCTTCGTCGGACGCGCCAAGGGAACTGGACGTCCCACCAAGAAAGACCGCCGCAGTCTGGACTCCTTCACCGGCGAGGTGCCGGAGTTCTTCGGAGACTTCGATTTCGACGAAGATGGAGACGAAGATCCGGACAATACTGAAGATACTGACGAATAGGGCATATCATTAACAACGATACTACATGTATTACGTCACCAAAAGAATGGAGATAGCAGGGGCACACAGCCTCACTTTGTCATACGAAAGCAGATGCGAGCAGCTGCACGGTCACAACTGGGTAGTAACCGTATATTGCCGGGCTCGCGAACTGAACGGGGATGGCATGGTCATAGATTTCAAGCATGTCAAGGAGAAGATACACGGATACCTCGACCACGGCAACTTCAATGAGCTGCTGCCGTTCAACCCCACAGCAGAGAACATAGCCAAGTGGATTGTCGACCAGATTCCAGAATGCTACAGAGCCACGGTACAGGAGTCCGAGAACAATATCGCTGAATATTGTGAGGACTGAGCCGCAATACTGCGTACATATTCTGTAACAACCACTAACACACTACACCGGAAATGAAGGTCAACGAGTTGTTCTACTCTTTGCAGGGCGAGGGGCATTTTGCCGGGACACCGGCCACGTTTGTCAGGTTGAGCGGATGCAACCTGCAATGTGATTTCTGCGACACGCGCCACACCACAGGGACGGAGATGTCGGAAGAGGAAATCGTAGCCGAGGCGAGCAGGTATCCGGCGCGCCATGTCGTGGTGACCGGGGGCGAGCCGGCTCTTCAGCTTACGCCTTCGTTTATCGGCAGACTGCACGATGCAGGCATGTTCGTCCAGATAGAAACCAACGGGACACTGCCACTGGCAGGCGGCATGGAGGGGACGGTGGACTGGATAACATGCTCGCCCAAATACGGCATGATACCGGAGATTCAGCGCATGGACGAGCTTAAGGTGGTGTTTGACCATACACATCCTGAATACATTTCACGCCTCGGACAGGTGCAGACGTGCCACGAGGACACATACTATCTGCAGCCGTGCGACCGTGGCGAGAGGGACTGGAACATGGTCAACCTCAAGGCCTGCATACGCTACATCATGGAGCATCCGAAGTGGAGGCTGTCCCTGCAGACGCATAAGATATTGGGCATCCGCTGAGGAAGGATATATATATAGAGAGAGAGGGGGACACACGCACATTTACGCATGAACATCAGGCACTTCCTTGGAAAGGGTCTGGAGCCGGCTGGAACATCGGGAGCTGCCGGCAAAATGTCATTTTCTGAACCTCTTTGTCACGGCAGCATATCCGCACCGCTGGCAAAGGGGTTCAACGGCTTTATGGTGTGTAAAGCCGTCGTACATGGCTGTGGCACGGGAGGATGCCAGAATCTCACCCAGCGACTGGCGGAACAGATTGCCCAAAACGATGTTCCCCTCATGGTCAAGACAGCACGGAACCACGGAACCGTCCGCAAGTACTCCTATCTGGTTGCGCAGGGCATAGCAGAAGACCTCGCCGTCGCCCGACACTTCACGTCCGCTATCCGGCCACTCGAAAGTGCTGTCATATTCGATATATATGTTCTCCGCCATCTTCCACCCGTCATAACGTTCCGTCCACGGACGCGGCACATAGCCGGCCATGAGGTCAAGCAGACGGACATTGGCCGAATCGAGCCCTCCCCTGTTCCAAAGGCGGAGCACGACAATCGTGCCTCTTTCCGCCGCACTGCAGGAAAATGACATCAGCTTTCCGATGTAATCCTCGGGCGCCCCCTTCCCGTTCCCCTCATGGGAATGTACGGAAATCTGCACTTTGTGCGGCATGGCTTCCAGCAATGCCTCGCCGACCCTGTCCAGCAAAGTTCCGTTGGTGGTCAGGACGGGGATAAAGCCCTTCTCCCTGGCCATACGGACGAACTCCGGCAGATGACGATGCAGCAACGGTTCTCCCATCAGATGGAAATACAGGAATCTTATGTGTCCTCTGAGTTTGTCTGTGAGAAGTTCAAATTCGGACACTGAAAGACTGCGTTTCTCCCTCTCTGTCTTAGGGCAGAAGACGCAGTCCAAGTTGCAGACGTTCGTTATTTCCAAATAGCACCGGGCAATCATTCCTTTCCAGTTCACATATAGTAGTAGCGGCTATCAGGCCGTGTACTCCTCTGCCACGATGCGGCAGATGTTTACCACTGTCATCATGGCCTTCTCCATGCTCTGCACGGGAAGGAACTCGTGCCGTCCATGAAAGTTCAGTCCACCGGCAAAGATGTTGGGACAGGGCAGTCCCTTGAACGAGAGCTGGGCACCGTCCGTCCCGCCTCGTATGGGAACCACGCGAGAGAAGCCGCAAGCCTCCTCTATGGCGCGGCGGGCTATGTCCGTGATATGCGGCTTGTCGGCCAGCTGCGTATACATATTATAATAGGTGTCCTTCACCTCTGGCTGGAACGTTCCCTGGCCGTACTTCTGGTTCATGCGCTCGCACATGTCCAGTATGAGACGCTTGCGCATCTGGAACATCTGCGTATTGTGGTCACGTATTATGTACGTCAGCGTGGCCTGCTCCACCCCGCCCTGCATCTGGTAAAGGTGAAAGAAGCCCTCGTAGCCTGCCGTGCGCTCAGGCACCTCGTTCTCCGGCATCTGCTGTGCGAACTCCGTGGCCAGCAGAGCGGCGTTGCGCATCTTGCCCTTGGCATAGCCAGGGTGCACGCTGACACCGTTGACGACGATGCACGCGCTGGCGGCATTGAAATTCTCGTACTCCAGTTCGCCTACCTCGCTGCCGTCCATGGTATAGGCCCACTGGCATCCGAACCTTTCCACATCGAAAAGATGCGCTCCACACCCTATCTCCTCGTCTGGATTGAAGCAGACACGTACCGTGCCGTGCTTCACCTCCGGGTGCTCCATAAGATACGTCATGGCCGTCACTATCTCGGCTATTCCTGCCTTGTCATCGGCTCCCAACAGCGTGTGCCCGTCGGTCACTATGAGATCCTCGCCCTTGTGTGCCGAAAGTTCCGGAAACATCTCCACGCGGGTGACGATTCCTTCCGCCTCGTTCAGGACGATGTCTCCTCCGTCGTAGTTTTCGATAATCCGCGGCGACACGCCGGCTCCGCTACAGTCCGGACTTGTGTCCATGTGTGCTATGAATCCCACTACGGGCACATTCTCCATGCCGCAGCTTGCAGGCAACGTGGCATAGACATATCCGTGACCGTCCATCGCCACATCCTCCATGCCTATGCCGCAGAGCTCCTCCACAAGATATTCCGCCAATCTAAGCTGCTTGTCCGTACTGGGACACCGGCCTTCGACGGCCTCTGAGGACTGGGTGTCGAAACTGACGTATTTCAAGAAGCGCGTTACAATTTCCCTGTTCATGTGTTTTCCTGCTGTTTGTTTGCCGCAAAGGTACGACAAAGAAATGAAAATGAGTGCAGAATAGGCGACAATGTTCAAAGGAAGGCAAAACAACAACTTCTCGCGCATACCAGTCCCATTCCTCGCAAAAATTGCCTACCTTTGCAACGGATATGATAGACAGGATCACGACAGACAAGATAAAGGAGGCCGCACAGATTGTGGACGTGGTCTCTGACTTCGTCACGCTGCGGAAATCGGGGGCGAACTACAAGGGGCTGTGCCCTTTCCACGATGACCGCACGCCGTCGTTCATGGTATCTCCTGCCAAGAACTACTGCAAATGCTTTGCTTGCGGCAAGGGGGGCAACCCCGTGGGCTTCATCATGGAGCACGAACAGCTGTCATATCCCGATGCCCTGAGGTATCTGGCCAGGAAATACGGCATACAGATAGAGGAAAAGGAACTGACCGACGAAGAGAAGGCCGCACAAAGCGAACGGGAGAGCATGTTCATCCTGAACGAGTGGGCACTGAAATGGTTCCAACGTCAGATGTCCGACACCAAGGACGGACGGGCAATAGGGCTGGCATACTTCAGGGAACGTGGATTCAGAGATGACATAATACAGAAGTTCCAACTTGGCTATTGTCCCAACACACGCGACTCCATGAGCCGCGACGCGCTGAAAGAGGGATTCCGCAAACAGTTCCTCACGGGTACCGGTCTGTCCATCGAACGCGATGACGGCAGTGCGACAGACCGCTTCCGGGGACGCGTCATCTTCCCCTGGCACACCGTAGGCGGCAAGGTGGCCGGCTTCGGCGGCAGAGTGCTCGATGCCGCCACCAAAGGCGTCGCCGTCAAATACCAGAACTCGCCCGAGTCTGCCATATACAGCAAGAGGCGCGAACTGTACGGCCTATACCAAGCCAAACAGGCCATCGTCAAACAAGATCAGGTATACATGGTCGAAGGCTATACCGACGTCATTTCCATGCACCAGTGCGGAATAGAAAACGTCGTGGCCAACTCCGGCACAGCCCTGACCAAGGAGCAGATCCACCTGTTGCACCGCTTCACCAACAACATAACATTGCTCTACGACGGCGACGATGCCGGCATACATGCCGCCCAGCGCGGCACAGACATGCTGTTGGCGGCAGGCATGAATGTCAGGATACTCCTGCTCCCCGACGGCGACGATCCGGACAGTTTCGCCCGCAAGCACGATGCCGCAGAGTTCCGCCAATACATCGAGGAGCATCAGGTTGACTTTCTCACGTTCAAGACCAACCTGCTGCTGAAGCAATCGCAGAACGATCCGCGGGAGATGAGCCGGCTGGTGGCGGAAATAGTCGCCAGCATATCCTGCATACCCGAAGAGATTACACGCACGCTCTACGTCCGCAAGGCAGCGCAGACAATACAGATGGACGAGCAACTCATCCTGCGTGCCGTGCAGAACCAGATGTCCAAAAACCGCGAAGAAGAGTACAGACGCAGGAACTCGCCTGCGGCATCAGCAGCAAACGGAGAGGCGGCACCCGGAAATGTCAACGGCATCCCCCGGCCAAACAATGCGGACAGTCCCGCACCACATTCCACGG
>CAMWRK010000024.1 GCA_947176655.1 uncultured Prevotellaceae bacterium
CATGCCTTCGCAGCGATTTCGTTATGACCGATGATGCGCACAGAGGGGTGTCGAAGGTGGAAGTCCGTGCCGGAGGCGACAAGAGCCGTCTCCTGTGCTGCCGTCCGGGTATCCTTCGGCTTGTTGGACTTATCACATCCACCGGCGTACACAATGTGTCGGCTGATGTAGTTGTAGCCCTTGGCTCCATTGGTGATCTCCCACGGATCGACATTGGCATCTTCGTTGTTATTCACGAGACGTTCAACTGTGCCATCGAGTCTGATAAGGTCAGTGTATCCGACCTGTTTCCACCCTCTGCCTCCGGCACTCACCGGGGAGGTGTGCCAACGACGGATGTCATCCGGCGTTACATCACGTCCCTCCGGTGTGGCCGTGCAGTGGATTACGAGATACTTGAGCTGTGCCATTATTCGTTCGTAGTAGAATTCTTCGATGCGTCTTTCGTTGCATCGTAACCGCTCATCATGACGGCACCGGCATCAGCCTTTTTAGGCATCGCGATGAAGTAATGACGGAAGTTGATCTTGTTACGCTGATATTCGGGGTCGGTGGCCGCTTCGCTGTAGTACATCTTGGTAGATCCGGTCGCCTTGAACACACGAGGAGTATAGAAGGCAAACGAACACTGGAATTCTCCTGAAGACGGTTCCGCATGTACAGCCTTCTTCTTACCTGCTGTGGTATAGACAGGATTGTCACCGTATGTATAGATGTCGAATCCATACAGGTTTCCGACCTTGCCGGTATTACGGTCGATGTTGTACTGTTCGCGGAACACCTGTTCAGCACGAAGAAGGTCATTCACATGATCCGGGCAGAGAACGAGACGACGATTTGAGGTCGGTACCTTGAGTTTGTCAAGAGCCTCCTTGAGGCTGACAAGGTCGTTCACAGTAAGCCTACGGCGACCTGTGTTAGGATCAACCTCGCCGGTAGTCTGAAGCACCGGTGTCTTGGCTGTATTTTCCTGCGCACAGAGTGCATGAGCAGCCTTGGCGAATTTCGCGTCATTTATGGCGTTGGCATGACTTTCCTTGACACGAGCCATCTTGTCGTATGAGATGGCATAAAGCTCATCGTCCGTGATGGGAGTTACTTTGGTCTGAAACTTGTCGAGGGAGATGGCGATATCCTTGTCATCGAGAGCCTGCAGGGGAATCGGATATGTCGTGTTATTGATAAGGACATCGGGATCAACGCCGACTTCCACGAGATGGATGATATCGTTGTTGACGATAGATGACTGATCGGGGATGCCGTCAAGCCAAGAGCCGGTCAGGAATTCGCGGAGTCCTTTCACAAGTTCGCCTGTCCATATTTCGGTATATACACCGACACGGAGTGCGCCTACGGGAGCCGGAGTAAAGCTCATGACAGTGCCGACACAAACCATGAAGACGGCTCCGGCAAGAGGGGGAACGCCAAGCAGCGTTGCCATGATCACGCCCACGATGATATTGAAAAGCAGGGCGGAGATAGTTTTGAATGCTGTTTTCATCATTGTTGATATTTAGGTTTAGATGTTGCAGGAATAGCCATATTCGGCCTTGAAGAGACGGCGGTACTCGTCGGGATTGTCGCTACGCATTTTGCGCAGTTCATCTTCGGGCACCTCGCTGAGCTTACAGTAGGTCTTCTGACCGGCAGAGGGTGTCGAGCCGGAAGCCGGGTTGATTGTGTGGCTGAGCTTCGCTGCCGGGGACATTGCGTCGAGGGTGGCCTTCAGAGTGTCGATACCTACGGTCTTGCCGAGGTTGATGAAGTGCTCCTTCTTGTCGGCGGTCACACGGTTCTCCTTGATTGCGGTCTCAACCGCTGCAGTGACCTGTGCGAGTGTCAGAGCGTCCTTGTCTTTTTTGAGCTGCTCCACTTCTGCGACTGTACGGTTCTGCTCACCGATCTTGCTAAGTACTGCAGCCTCGTCTGCCGTTTCCGGCAAGCCCAATGCGAGGGCGATGGTCTTGAGTTCCATTTGCTTTTTTGTTGTTTGAGGTTTATTACTGAGCATAGGCAGGGGGTTCTCGCTGTCCCTACCCAGCGTTATCTGCTTTCCGTTGTGGCGCATGACTATCGCGTTGTCATTGGCACCGATATCGACAATCGAAGTCTCGAAGATCTTGCTCTTCGTTATCGTGGGAGCGGTCTGCCCGGCCACGAGATGTTCCGGCTTTTCACTAAGCTCAAGAACATCTATGCCGATGCTGACCATGCGGAGCGAACCTACCTCCCATTGTTTCTTGCACTGTTTGGACAGCTCGGTGGCGCAGTCGAATACCGGCTCCCCGGTAATCTCTCCATCCTTGACCTCAATGTCCTTCATGTAGCCGATGACTTTGCCACGCTCATGCATATAGAGAAGCACGGGATTGCGCTCGTATTGCGCGACATCGACCCCGGAGGTCAGAACCCGGCTTCCATGACTGTTGAGACTGTCATCTGTTAGTCTTACTCGTTTACCCATTTTCGGTTTCGTGTTTGAAATTTGCTGCAATATTACGAGGTAATCTCCTGACCGGCAAAAAAGTGTGCAACCGTTGCACACTTCTATGCAACCATTGCACACTTTTTTTGTACTCACGCGTGAACATACGAATTTTGCATCAATTTCCGGTGGATGGTCAATCATTGCCGGGAGGTTAATCGCGCAAATTCAGTTTCAATATGACAAAAGCAGAACTCGAAAAGAAAAAAGACATCGCCCGGAATCTCTACATGTCCGGGATGGAACAGATCGAGATTGCCGACAAGGTCGGTGTGACGAGACAGTCGCTCTCAAAATGGTGCAAGGAGGGTGGTTGGAAAGAGACCCGTGCGGCAAAAACAATCACGCGTCCGGAACTTATAAGGAAGTTGCTTCTCAGAGTCAATGACCTTCTTGACATGGTCGAATCAGAGCCGAAGCTTGCGGACAGCCTTGGCGACCAGCTTTCCAAACTGACCGCTGCCATCGACAAGCTTGACAAGTCACAGGCAAATGTGGTTAATGCCATCGAGGTATTCATGGCTTTCTCCAAATGGCTTGAGTTCCGTGCGAAGTCAGATCCAATGATTACTCCGGAACTTCTCAAGACCATAAATAAATTACAGGATGTGTATCTTGTAGAGTCATTCAATAAGGGAGCATTGGCTTGATATGGGAGCAAAGATGACTAAGGAGCAGAAGGAGGCGTTTGAACGGTGGAAGGAACACTGCCGCGAAGTTCAGACGTTGACCGCTGTATCTATGGCCATAGCAAAGGAAACACCGATTGAGCGCGACAAGCGCATCAAGCGGCTGCTCTCTAACTATGATGAATTCTGCGAATACTATTTCTCCCATTTCCTTACCCTGCGCGACAAGACCACCGGTGAAGTCATAAAGACAATCCACAACGCACCGTTCCATTCGCAAGCTGCTCTCAAGATAAGGAACACGCCTAATCTTAAGGCTGTATTCAAGTGGCCTCGCGGCCATGCCAAATCAACTCATATTGGTGTTTTTACACCGCTATGGCTGATATTCCAACCGAAGAGGCTGATAAACTTTATGATCACCGTCGGCAAGTCTGAGGATAGCGCAACACGTCTGCTCGGTGACTTACAGGCTGAACTCGAATATAATCAGAAACTCATTGCTGATTTTGGTGAGCAGAAGAACCTCGGCTCTTGGCTTGAAGGAGAATTCAAGACAAGGGGAGGTGCGAAGTTCCTGGCAGTAGGTCGCGGTCAGTCCCCTCGTGGTCTCCGAGACCGTGAGGCTCGTCCGGATTACATCGTGATCGATGACTTGGATGACGATGAACTCTGCCGGAATGAAAAACGAGTGAAGGATTTGACCGATTGGGTCAAGGAGGCTCTCTTCGGTGCGCTCGATGTCGGACGTGGCAGGTTCATCATGGTCGGAAACCTTATCTCCAAGAATTCTGTCCTTGCCAACATTGCTACTTCAAAGGGTGTCCATGTCTCGGAGATCAAAGCGGTCGATCGAGATGGGAATCCGGTTTGGTCAGAAAAATGGACTAAGGAAGAGGCACAGGCGTATAAAGACTTTGTCGGTTACAGGGCATGGGAGAAGGAGATGATGCACAATCCCATCACAGACGGCACCATATTCCGGCACGAGTGGATAAGGTTCAAGCGTATGCCAAAGCTCGACAAGTACGATATGCTTGTGTGCTATACCGACCCTTCGTTCAAGTCAACCACTGCCAACGACTACAAAGCCTGTCGCCTGTGGGGTAAGATCGGAACGGAACTGCATCTCATCGATACATACGTCCGGCAAGACACTGTTTCCGGAATGGTCAGATGGCTCTATAATCTCTATGAGAGATTGCCGGAGAATGTCGCTGTAACTTTCTACATGGAGGCCAACTTCATGCAGGATATCATTCTTGATGAATTCGCCACCGAAGGCAATCTCAGAGGATATCAATTGCCCATTATTCCGGACACTCGCAAAAAGCCGGAGAAGATACAACGCATCGAGGCTGTATCCCCTCTTTGGGAACGTGGGTATGTATTCTATAACGAGGAGATGAAAGATTCTCCGGACATGGAGGTAGGCATCGAACAGACACTTGCCCTTGAACGAGGCTCTCGCGTCCATGATGACGCACCCGATGCTGATGAAGGTGCCATTTGGTATCTGCAGCGCAATACAAGACAGGAAACATTCAAACCGGTGGCGATTTCACGTCGGCACCCAAAAAATTCATGGTGATATGTTCAACAGGATCAAGAAGTATTATCTCGCATGGCGATATAAAAGGGCTGTGCGCAAGGCCAAGGAACTTGCCGGAATATTCGGCATGAAGTACTACGTCATCAATCTCAATGGCTCCCTCAAGGTTGTGCCGAAACAGGCCATAAAAGAACTCATCAAGCGCAAGCGGTTCCGTAAGGGTGTGACTGTTGATGACATCGAGAAACACGCTCTTTTTGTTACCACTTAATTCTTGAGCGATGTTTTTGACAGATAACGATTACGCTGTGGTCATAGGAGAAGAGGCACTTAAGGTTGTCTCACGTGCCTCTGAGGAGAACCGCGCCAATGCGGAACTTGAGGCTATCGAGGAGATATCCGGATATTTGCGCCCGGTCTATGACTGCAATGCCATATTTTCAGCCGAAGGGGATGCCCGGAACCGGCTCATCGTAATGCGAACCGCAGACATTGCACTCTACCACCTTGTGGCCTCGCTGCCTCAGAAGATGGGCATAGAGATTCGCAAGGAGCGATATGAACGTGCTATCGAGTGGCTCGAAGGCGTTCAATCCGGCAAGATCATACCCGACCTTCCGACTGTAGAGGAAGATGATCATACAGGCTCATTCGGCACAATCTATCACTCGGAACCCCGGCTCCGGCATAATTGGTAATTCTATGAGCTTACTTGACAAATTCCTTGATAACTTCCGTTCAAACAAGAACGTGGCTCCTTCTCAAGAAGGCATTCCCATCGTCTTCAAAACTCCATACGGAGATGTAAACCTTGCCAAACCGGAAGGGAGGGCAAAGTTTAAGAGTATTGTCATGGAGATACATCGCACCACTGACGCTCTGACCCGGAAGGACATCGCGGATTGGAGGGCTGCTTGGCAGATGGCTCTCAATGTCGATAGTCCCAACCGTCAGCGGCTCTATGACATATACAGGGATGTGGATGTTGATCTCCACCTCACCGGCTGTATTGATCAGCGGAGAGGATTCGTGATGTCCCGTTCATTCAAACTCGTTAATAATACCGGCGATGAAGATGAAGATGCAAGACACTATTTCGATCAATCGTGGTTCAAGCAACTCATGGAACTGTGTCTTGAGTCCCGTTGGTGGGGTCACTCTCTTGTGGAACTCGGTGATCTGACACAGGATGGTGACGGTTGCTTGTGCTATGATGGAGTAAATCTCATTCCGCGCAAGCACGTTATTCCGGAATATCACCGGTGTGTACAGAATGTCGGAGACGATTGGAAGTCCGGTATAGACTACCATGAGGCACCTTTCTCCGATTGGCTTATCGAAGCCGGACGTTCAGATGATCTTGGCAAATATCTGAAAGCAGCGCAGCAGACCATTCCCAAAAAGAATGCCCTTGCATTTTGGGATGCGTTTGCCGAGATATTCGGCATGCCTATGCGCGTAGCCAAGACAACCACTCGCGACCCGAAGGAATGGAAACGACTTGAACAGATGATCCAAGAAGCCGGGAACAATCTCGGAATGGTGACCGGCATGGAAACTGAGGTACAGTTCGTGGAGTCGGGTAAGGGGGATGCCTTCAACGTCTATGACAAGCGCATCGACCGTGCCAATTCGGAACTATCGAAACTCATCATCGGTCAGACCATGACTATTGAGGACGGCTCATCACTGTCTCAGTCAGAAACACATCTTGAGGTATTTGAAAACCTTGTAGAATCCGACCGGGATATGCTCCGGGATATAGTCAATAATCAGCTCATACCTCGTATGGTCAAGCACGGATTTCCTCTCAAGGGACTTCGCTTTGCTTGGGATGACGCTGTGGATTATACGCCGGAACAGCAGATTGCCTATGAGACTATGATCATCGACCGATACGATGTGGATCCTTCATATTTTGCGGACAAATACAATATGCCTGTCGGTGACCGGCGTGATTTCTCCACTCTTCCGGGCATTCCCGGTGGAAAAGATGAAGAAGATGATCTTGACAAGAAGCAAAAGAACGGCAGACCTTTTTTCGACTAAGCCCCACTGACTATGTGGGGCTGCATGAACGCTATGCCCGGCTGCTTTCGGACGTACCCGATGTGTTCATGGCCGGTCGCAAGGAGCGAGAGGATGAAATCCGGAAGCAGCTGTCTGTCCTGTTTGAAGGAATGATGAAGGCTGTGTATAAGACTGAAGGCGCACAGTTGTCAATCGATATTCTCTCAACGCCTCAAGTCCGGGAATTCATCGAGAGCCATTCATCAGTCCTCGATTCCTCTTTTGAGAAAGTGAAAATGTCAGATGCGATGCGTAAAAGGTTGCACCGTTCTGATTTCATATTCTCCGGGATCAAGACATTCCATGAGCTTAACGAGGCTTTCCCTTCACTTATCGATGAGAATGGTGAACGAAAATCGTTCGAACGCTTTTTGAATGATGTTCGAAGCATAGACCAAACCTATAACAGCAACTATCTCCGGGCAGAATACAACTTCGTTACCGCATCGGCTGAAATGGCTGCTAAATGGGACGGATTCATGCAGGACGGAGACAGATACAATCTCCAATACAGGACGCAGAAAGATGATAAGGTTCGTCCGGAACACGCTGCTCTCGATGGTGTGACACTACCACCGTCTGATCCTTTTTGGGCAGAGTTCTATCCGCCCAATGGGTGGAACTGCCGGTGTACGGTCGTGCAGGTACGCAAATCAAAGTATCCGGCCACTCCTCATGAAGAGGCAATGCGACTTGGCGATGAAGCCCTGCAGAGGGATTCAAAGGGTATATTCCGATTCAATCCCGGACTTGAGCAGTCAACTGTCCCGGCTTACAACCCATATACCATCCGTCAATGCCGGGACTGCGATATAAATACTGAAAATCTTGCACATGTTCCAACCAATCAGTTATGCGCTGCGTGTAAGTTGGTTCATAAAATGCTTGAACCATACAAGGTGGTTCCGACCAAGAACGGACGTGTAAGGATACATGAAAATCATGGAAAGGGAGAGACTGCAGAGAATGTAAGTGTTGCTTCTTATTTCGCAGAGAAGTACGGACATGAGGTCGACCTGTTGCCAAATCCTTCTCATGAGAAATCAGCAGACGTATTTAACCGCACACTTGGCATTGAACAGGAATATAAGGTAAACTCTAAACCTACAAAAAGTGCAATTGATAATGAGATGCGAAGTGCAGCGAAACAGGCTGATAATATAGTCCTACGCATTGACTCTGAGATCACCCTTGAAGACCTTCGAAATGGCATAAGAGGTAGAGTGAATCGTTGCATCAATGTTAATAGCGTAACAATTATTAGAGACAACAAAGATGTAACTTATACTCGTGAGCAGATTCTCGGAGTAGGCTTTAAAATAAGACAGGAAGACTTCAAATGAAATCTCCCTGAATCGGTGGGTTCACGGCCTTTCGGCTTAGAACCAGTGCAAAATTACAAACATTTTTTCGAATACAAAAGTTTATGAACCTCTTTTTCTACAAAATTCGGCCATCTCCGCACAATTTTAGGCCATTTTACCCCCTCGGACTCAGTATGTTCACTTTGGAACGCTGAAAAATGAGTAAATTTGCAGTCTGAAAGGCGGAGTCCCTCAATAGGCCGTGTGGTCTATCGCGGCAACAACAACGCGAATGCGAATGGCGGCGTGTCGTACGCGAATGCGAATAACGATGCTTCGAATTCGAACGCGAATGTCGGCTCGCGTCTGGACAACTGACAATCGGCGTACATCACCGGGAACGTGTTCCCATCGAGGAGCCGAGAGGGGCAAGCCTCGGCAACAGCGGCAATAGCCGGAAAGCCGGAACATCAAGTGAACGAGTAGGGTTTGGTAGGCGTATGCTCGAAGAACCCGGACTCAGAGAAGGAAGGCTCAAGGAGCCATTATTATTTTTATCAATCCCTTACACCTATGCGTCGAGAAGGCCACATAATAGAGGAGATTGTAGCCTATCCTAATATGGCTCAATCATTCGACCAAGTTCTGCGAGGCACCAAGCGCAAGCAGAGCCAGCAGGGTCGTTGGCTATTGGCTCACCGGGAAGAGGTGATTGCGGAACTATCATCGAGGATTGCCGATGGATCTTACCGTATCGACGGAGGCTACCGGGAACGCACGATCTTCGAGGGTGGCAAGGAACGGCACATACAGGTGCTGACGATGAAAGACAGGATCGCTGTCCATGCTGTCATGTCGGTTGTCGATATTCATCTGAAACGCCGTTTTATCCGCACCACTTCAGCAAGCATCAAAGGAAGGGGAATGCATGACCTCAAGGCTTATATCGAGAGGGATATCCGGGAACACCCGGATGACACCCGGTTCTGCTATAAGTTTGACATCGCCAAATTCTATGAGAGTGTCGATCAACAGACCATAATCGACTGCGTCCGGCACGTGTTCAAAGATGAGAAGCTGATAACCATACTTGAGAGGTTTATCCGCATGATGCCAAACGGTGTAAGCATTGGCTTGAGGAGTTCACAGGGACTGTGCAACCTGCTCCTGTCAGTACATCTCGACCACATTCTGAAGGATAGGCTCGGAGTCCGCTTCTACTATCGTTACTGCGATGACGGAGCGGTTCTCGCCGGATCAAAGGATGAATTGTGGCAGATCCGGGACATCGTACATGAATGTGCAGCCAATATCGGTCTCAAGATAAAAGAGAGCGAGAGGGTTTTCCCGGTAACGGAGGGTATTGACTTTTTGGGATACGTCATCTATCCCGATCATGCGCTGTTGCGTAAGCGCATCAAGAAGAAGTTCGCCCGGAAGATGGGCGAAGTCAAAAGTCGTAACAGACGACGGGTGCTGACTGCGTCATTCTACGGAATGGCAAAACACGCCCAATGCAATAATCTCTTTAATAAATTAACAGGTAAAGAAATGAAATCATTCAAAGACCTCAATGTCGCTTATAAGCCTGATGACGGCAAGAAGCGATTCCCCGGAGCGGTGGTAAGCATCCGGGAGTTGGTGAACCTTCCGATCGTAGTCCGGGACTTCGAGATGGGTGTAAAGACCTCGCAGGGGGAAGACCGCTGTGTGGTGGCCATCGAGCAGCACGGGGAACAGAAGAAGTTTTTCACCAACTCGGAGGAGATGAAGAACATCCTCCAGCAAGTTAGTGAAATGCCCGACGGTTTCCCCTTCGAGACCACCATCAAGGCTGAGACCTTCGGCAAAGGTAAAACCAAATACGTCTTCACTTAACAATGAAACGAGTCCAAGGCAATCCCGGTATCGCTCTACTTGAGTGTACCAATCCCGTCCGGAACCGTTGGCGCGTCCGTTGGGACGTGACAACCGATGAATCCGGCACCACATCCTTCATGGAGGAGGAGTTCCCCCATAAGCCATCTGCAGATGAGATTAAAGATCTTATCAGTGGGTGGATTGATGAACAGACCCAAAACAAAATCCTTTCCGGCTTTCAGTTCGAAGGGAATCTTGTTTGGCTTTCCATCGAGAACCAAACCAACTACGAACGCGATTATCTCAAGGCACATCTCGGTCTTCCCGATTCTTTGCCTGTTACATTCAAGTTCGGCTCTGATGAACAACCTGTTTACAGGGTGTTCGAGTCAAAGGAGGACATCGAGAACTTTTATAAAGGCTACACCTCCCATATCCGGCAGACACAGCTCGATGGGTGGAACGCTAAGGACGCGATTGACTTGGAACTCTACGCTGCGAACTGATCCCACAGCCCTTCGGGGGAGGGCATAAAAAGTGCCCCCGGCCTGTTAAATAGTCGTCTCACTTACTTTTTAACGAAAACACGGATTACCCGGCTGCCGGGGGCATAATGCCTTCCCAGCCGGGTAATCCGTTGTTCCGTTAATAAGTGAGACGCTGCAAAATTACAAAAAAATCACGACATGACCATATTTGAAGTCCTGAAATTCAACCGCGAACTGCTAAATCGGATACGCCAATCCGGAATCCGGCTTGAGGATACTGACTATATCGACCTTTTCGCCGACTATAACAGTATGGTCGCTGCCGGAGACAAAGTATCCTATGCGGTGGCTTGCCTTGCCACCAATTACCACATATCGGAACGCAAGGTGTATTCGCTGATCAAGCGGTTTCAAAGCGACTGCAATTCCGGTGCAGTGTAATTCGCGGTTCTGATAGTGTGCCACAGTCGCCGGGACGCTATCTTTGCATCACTCAAACCCTCAAAACTATGGCGACTATATCCACTCCACATAAACTCTACCTTTCGGCACCTCTCCCTTTCGTGGGGCAGAAGAGGATGTTCGCAAAGCACTTCATCGAGGTGATAAAGCAATATCCTGCCGGGACTGTCTTCGTTGATCTGTTCGGAGGCTCCGGCTTGCTTTCCCACATCACCAAGCACTATCACCCGGAGTCAAGGGTCATATACAATGACTTCGACAATTACCGGCACCGCATCGACAATATCCCCCGGACAAACCGGCTCCTGTCATTGATCCGTCCGATTTCGGAGCAGTTCCCCCGGCATAAGCCTATCATAGGCGAAGCGAGGAACCGCATCTTTGAACTGCTTGAGACGGAAGAACGAGAGAATGGCTATCTCGACTTCATCACCCTTTCGTCCTCTCTCATGTTCTCGATGAAATATAAGCTCACGATCGATGATATGCGGTCGGAGGTGCTTTACAATAATGTCCGCAAGAGCGACTATGCGGAATGCCCGGAGTATCTTGCCGGACTTGAGATTGAGTCCTGTGATTACCGGGAACTGTTTGAACGCTTCAAAGACACTCCGGGAGTGGTATTCCTTGTTGATCCGCCATACCTGTCAACCGATGTCGGCACATACAGGATGTATTGGCGACTCGCTGACTACCTCGATGTGCTTTCCGTCTTGCCCGGTCATAATTTTATATATTTCACCTCCGAGAAATCATGCATTGTTGAACTGTGCGAGTGGATGGGACGCCATCCATCGCTTGGCGATCCATTCGCCCGGTGTCAGAGGAGGGAGTTTAACGCGACGATGAACTACAATGCCCGGTACACGGACATCATGCTGTTCACGATACCCGACCTCCCTCCCGACAACGCTGCATAATGCCTTTTTCTCGCCCATATATCGCAAGAGAGCCGTCACCCGATAAAGGTAACGGCTCTCTAACTTTTAACGCAACACAGCGCGTTTATTCGCCTCTGCTTTTATATGCGATGAAGCTGTAGACTTCAATGCTTTCTACGATGTCCTCATGATTGTGGTTGGTGTGGGACTCTTCGAGAGTGAAGTCCTTGAAGTTTTCGCCTTCAAGACCGGCAAGTACGTCATGGATCTTATCCGGCAATTCAAAGAATTTCCCGGAACCGTCGGCTTCGTCTGCTGTCATAGCTGCCCAGTCCGTAACTATATGCAGTCTGACTCTTGCCTCGGCTCGGTACTCAACGCTCGGAACAATAGATTTCCATTGTATCGGCTCGAACTCTATGAATACAGCCGGACGATCCCACGCTGACTCTTGTTCGATGAATTCCACGTTCTGATTCCACAGGTCGATGTGTTTGATCGCACGGTTGCACAGTTCATCATCCATCTCTGCAGGGGCTATCTCATATTCCCCGGCTGCGTTCACACACAAGGTGTGAAGACGCGATTTCAGTTTGTTGTAAAGTTCTTTTCTCATCTTTCTATTATGTCAAAATCGGTGTTGAAAAATTCTGTGATATTCTCTTCGATGATCTCTCTGACTGTCTGCTCCACCTCCGGGGCATTACCGAGGAACTGACGGCGTGGTATCTTGATTGTGGAGCCAACCTTCATCAGAGCCATAAACTTCCAAAATTCGGCTTCTGTCGATAGCTGAATGGTTCTTTTATCCTTTCGCTTGGTGCCGTCCTTACGCCTTCCGAACGAACCGGTGGTGCTGTAGAATTTATACCAAAAGAACTTCTTCATTTTGGCCGTAACCTTGATTTCTCCACCTTCGTTATGGATGGCTGCTGCCGGATGTTCAGAACGGAAGATTATGCTGTTCGGGGTTTCCCGGCTTGTGATACTCCGGCGAAGACCTCCGGTGTCCACGAGAATATGTCCGCCGGGACGTGTGGGACTCTTACGTCTCTGCCATGCTTCCGAGAAGAATGCCTGTCGCTCGAAGTTCCGGTCGAACTCATCAGCCATTTCCACCTGTATGTCCCGGAGGATATTCTTGATTATTTGGTCGTAATTATTCATCATCGAGGTTATCGAAAAGTGTTGGACTCTGATCATCGGGTGGGTTAAATCCCGGTTTGGTAGGAGCTTTCAGAAGGTTGTAGAAAGTACGCTCACAGATACCATGAGCAGGATATATGTACCTGCGCCATATTTCCCGGTTGGGAATTCCTTTTTTGGCATAAAGGTCATATATCCTGTTGATCTCTGCGACACGCTTCTGATAACTCTGACCGGGTTTCTTACCCATTTTTCATCAGTGTCGTTTTAAGGGTTTCGGTTTATATGGTCGGATGTCGAGCGTCATCTGACAGCTCACTGTCACCCTTCCGCTTCCTTCACACTGAAGGCAAGTATGGAATTCGCCTTCTTCTTCTCCGGCCACCCTGCCGGTTCCTTTGCAGATCCGGCAGAGGGCAACCTTGGGAGGTCGTTCTATTTCTCTCTTCATTGTCTTGGAATTTTAGTCCACATCGGTCATACCGAGTGGGATGTAGCACCATGCGCCCTTGTCGTTCTTGTACTGTGCGCGAATATACTTCTTGCTGATGGTCGGTTGATAGGACTCCTCGATGATGCGAACACCCTCGAGGAATCGCTCGTCACCACTATCCTCTGCCATCTTCCGGAGCTGAAGCACCCGGCTTGCCTTGATGTTGCCTTGACCGTCCCGGCTGAGAAGACGGAGGACAGCATTTACAAGTGCCTTGGTCGCATCGTCTTTGGCAAGACTCTCGATGTAAGCCTTGACCATTGAGATGCCGTCTTCAACAGTATCTCGGTAGCCGTCGATACAGTTTACACCGAGGATGATGCGGAGGGAGCTGTCGGAATTGGTGAAGGTGTGGCTACATTGATCGTCTCGGATTGCTCCGATGATTTCGCCTTTCATCTTCAGGATGGTCTCGAAGTTGCCGAAGATGTCATCCTTGACCTTTTTGAGCATGTCGCTCACTTCGCGCAGCTTGGGGATAGTGGCTGCGATCTCCTCATCAACGAGGTTGGCGTACTGTTGACGTTGCTGCTTGCGCTCTTCCTCGCGACGTTTCTTCTCGCGTTCGGCTTTGAAAGCCTCGAACTCTTTCCGCTCTTCTGCGGACATTGTTACTTGTTCCATTTTATTTTGTTTTAAAGGTTGATTACTCATCGATTGGAAATACAATATCATTGTCTTCGCGATATTGGGTCGCGTCCGCTTGGCTGTTCGCCCATTCAGCAAGTCCGCGCATGAGGTTGATGTAGTCGGCATCTTCCATCTCGGCAGTGTGGAGCTGAACGTAATTCTTGATCTGTTCGAGTGTTTTGCTCATATCAGTTGTAACTTGTCATGCCCGGTGAGGCAAGGTTTATTAGATAAGTGATGTGCTGCTTGGGAGACTCCGGTTTCGCGGAGGGTTCTGACTTCTTCCTCTGCCACCCTTTGCGTTTGATGGAGCGGAGCTTGGTGGCAAGATCCATCAGTTCATCGATGGAGAGCTGTCCGAAGGCTTTGCCGGAGATTCGAGGGTGACGGCAGAAATCGTTGATCTGTGCCCAATCAGTAGTATCCACCTCAAGTTCCTGCATCAGCTTGAGGGCAATGCTCCGACGACGCTTCAGTTCATCCCTCGTGCCGCTCATTCCCTCGATGGCGATACAGAGGTCGGTGTATTCCTTCCGGGTCATCTCCTTGAGGGAGTCCGTGCGTCCGGCTGTGTACTGAAGTACAAACTGACGCTTTGCCTCATCCGGCTCCCCATGAATGGTGAGCTTGTGGAAAGCGGAGTAGAACCGTCCGAAGTTAGTTACCTGCTGCTTCATTGCCTTTGTTCTGATCTTCCTTTGAGTGAAGCATAGCCTCAATAGTCTCTATGGGCAGATGACGTGCTACCCCCAGGAAG
>CAMWRK010000025.1 GCA_947176655.1 uncultured Prevotellaceae bacterium
CGTCTGTATAGTACAATAACATGTTATAATACAATGACATACATGGAGACAATATCAGCGATTGAAAATACCGCCAGCCCTGAACCTGCACACAGGCCGCAGTATCTTATCCCATCGCACACTCAAGGAGCAACCCTTACACTGGAAACATTGGTCAAAGTGTGTCTGTCGCCTTTTCAAGTGTAGTGATTTTTCTATAGTGTGGAATAGGGATAATGAAATACTAATTTGCTACTGAACTGTCCATTGCCTTGGCATAATTAAGTTTTTTGACTAACTTTGCATCAGTATTCACTCTGAAATCACATACATGGCATGGCAAAAGAGGCACTGACACCGATGATGAAACAGTTCTACGACTTGAAAGAGAAACACCCTGAGTGTGTGCTTCTGTTCAGGTGCGGTGACTTCTACGAAACATACGGAGAGGATGCTGTTGTGGCAGCCGGCATACTGGGAATAACGCTGACCAAAAGGAACAACGGTGCCGGAGGTACAGGACAGCTGGAAATGGCCGGATTCCCGTACCATGCCCTGGACACATACCTGCCGCGACTGGTACGCGCCGGAAGACGTGTTGCCATCTGCGACCAACTGGAAGACCCCAAACTGGCAAAAAAGCTGGTGAAACGAGGGATAACCGAACTTGTCACACCTGGCGTGGCCATGCAGGACAATGTACTTTCGTGCAAGGAAAACAACTTTCTGGCTGCCGTACACTTCGGTAAAGGCGTATGCGGTGTGGCATTCCTGGACATATCCACAGGTGAATTTCTGACCAGCGAGGGCAGCATATCGCATGTCACGTCCCTGCTGTCCAATTTCTCTCCGAAAGAGGTTCTGTATGAACGCGGCAAGGGGGAGCTGTTCCGTTCCTCGTTTCTGGAGAAATACATCACTTTCGAGATGGAGGACTGGGTCTTCAACGAGCAGACGGCCAGGGGAAAGCTGCTCAAACATTTCGGCGTAAAGAACCTGAAAGGATATGGCATCGAACACCTGAAGACAGGTACTGTGGCCTGCGGAGCAATAATGCAGTATCTCGAAAATACACAGCACACGCAACTGGGACATATAAGACAGGTGGCACGCATAGAGGAGGACAGATATGTGCATCTGGACAATTTCACAATGCGTTCCCTTGAACTTCTGCGCCCGATGAGCCACGACGGCAAATCGCTCATGGACATAATAGGACGTACCACCACCCCGATGGGGGCACGCCTGCTGAGCAGATGGATGGTGTTTCCGCTGAAAGACCCCAAGGCCATAAACAGACGTCTGGATGTTGTGGAATATTTCTTCCGCGACATAGAGACAAGGGATATTGTGGGCGAGCAGCTGCAATACATTGGCGATATGGAGAGAATCATTTCGCGTATAAGCACAGGACGTGTCTCTCCGCGTGATCTGCATACCCTGACAACGGCACTGTTGGCTCTCCAGCCCATACATGCCGCCCTCGTAAATTCCGATTCGCCGGTTCTAAAGGAAATAGGAGAAAAAATAGACCTGTGCGACGAGATGCGCGAAAGACTCCGGAACACGATAGCGCCGGACGCACCGTTGCTCTTGACCAAAGGCGGTGTCATTGCCAACGGAGTAAACGACGAACTGGACGAACTGCGTTCGCTGGCCACAGGAGGCAAAGACTATCTGTTGCGGCTGCAGCAGCGGGAAGCGGAAAGGACAGGCATACAGAGCCTGAAGATCGGCTACAACAATGTCTTCGGCTACTATCTGGAAGTACGCAATACATATAGGGAACTGGTGCCGCAGGAGTGGATAAGGAAACAGACCCTCGTATCAGCCGAGAGATACATCACACAGGAACTTAAGGAATACGAAGAAAAGATAGTCAGTGCAGAGGAACGCATACTGGCACTGGAAAACAAACTGTTCTCGGAACTGGTTGTCTGGTGCTCCGGATTCATTCCATCAATACAAACGGATGCCATGCTGGTAGCAAGACTAGACTGCCTGATGAGTTTTGCCATACTGGCGCGCGAGAACAGATACATACGTCCCGTCGTGGACGATTCCACGGAACTGGACATACGCCAGGGACGCCACCCCGTAATAGAGACGCAACTGCCTGTCGGGGAACACTACGTTCCGAACAATGTGCATCTGGACACGGAGAAACAGCAGATTGTCATCATCACCGGTCCCAACATGGCAGGTAAGAGTGCCTTGCTCAGACAGACGGCACTCATAACGCTGATGGCACAGATGGGCAGCTTTGTCCCGGCGGATAGCGCACACATCGGATATGTGGACAAGATATTCACCCGTGTAGGTGCAAGCGACAACATCTCCCTCGGCGAATCCACATTCATGGTGGAGATGAACGAAGCCGCATCAATACTGAACAACCTATCGGAACGCTCGCTGATTCTTTTTGACGAACTTGGACGCGGAACCAGCACATACGACGGCATAAGCATCGCATGGAGCATAGTGGAATATATCCATGAGAACCACAAGGGCAGGGCGCGCACACTTTTTGCCACACACTACCATGAACTTAACGAAATGGAGAAATCCTTCCCGCGCATCCATAACTATAATGTCAGCGTTCTGGAAAGGGACGGAAGTATCATATTCCTCAGGAAACTGGAACCTGGCGGCTCGGCACATTCCTTCGGCATACACGTGGCACGGCTTGCCGGCATGCCGCACAGCATAGTGGAACGTGCCGAGACCGTACTGCGGCAGCTGGAACAGGAGAAAAACCATGAAGGCGTCGGCAAGGGAATAGCTGCCGGAAGCAGAAAAGACAACGACACAGGAACACAGCTGAGCTTCTTCCAGTTGGACGACCCTATCCTAGAGGACATACGTCAGCAGCTTCTGCATCTGGACATCAACAGCCTGACACCGCTCGAAGCCCTCAACAAACTCAACGACATAAAACGGCTGGTGGATGGGTGAGGACAGGAACTCCTGATAATTATAATTGTAATCATTTCTTTTGACAATGGCAAAAAAGGCAACCATACAAGACATTAGATTAGTTGATTTCCCGACCGAAACAGATGGACAAAATGGGATAAGAATATATGACGAAAGCAGCAGGGAGAACCAACTTGCCGTACTTAGTCATTATCTGCACAATAACGGTTGCATAGGACAGAAGAATGAAAAAGAAGTGATATGTGCCATTCGCGAATTTCTGGATCAAAAGCAAGACAATACAAAAGACATCACAAACAACGATATTGCAGTAATTGCGGAAAATGCTGCCGAATACAATATGTTCTCGGAGTTCTTCAACATACCGTTTCCTGACCCTAAAGAACCTAAATTCACTTTCATAGATTTGTTCGCCGGCATGGGCGGATTCCGATTGGCCATGCAGGCACAAGGAGGCAAATGCGTTTTCTCTTCGGAGTGGAATAAATATGCCCAAAAGACCTATCTGGCAAACTTTGGAGAAATGCCTTTTGGTGACATCACAAAAGAAAGTACCAAAAGGTATATACCGAACACTTTTGACGTGCTTTGCGCCGGTTTTCCATGCCAGCCCTTTTCTATTGCTGGTGTTTCCAAGAAAAAAAGCCTTGGACGTGAAACCGGATTCAAGGACAAAACACAAGGAACATTATTTTTTGATGTGGCGGATATAATCAACCGTCACCGACCGAAAGCATTCTTTTTGGAAAATGTAAAGAATTTAATGTCGCACGACAAAGGTAACACGTTTAATGTAATCAAAGAAACATTAGAGGAATTACGCTATTCACTACACTACCTTGTCATGGATGGGAAAACCTATGTTCCGCAACATAGAGAACGTATTATGATAGTAGGCTTCAATCGCGACATCTTTTGCGGAAATGAAGATTTCTCTTTCCCTGAACAGAAGCAATCTACCAGAAGTATAAAAGAAATACTTGACCCGGATGTTGACATAAAATACACTTTGAGCGATAAACTGTGGAACTATCTACAGAATTACGCAGAGAAGCACCGTGCCAAGGGAAATGGATTCGGATTCGGGATAGTAGATCTCAACGGTATCTCGCGTACACTAAGCGCCAGATACTATAAAGATGGTTCAGAAATACTTATCCCACAGGGTGATGGCAAAAACCCTCGAAAGTTGTCTCCTCGCGAATGCGCCAGACTAATGGGGTATCCCGATGAATACCGCCTTAAGCAGGTTTCGGATGTACAGGCATACAGACAATGCGGCAATTCTGTTGTCGTTCCACTTATTACGGCAGTCTCCGAACAACTAATTAATTCCATGCTAAACCACAATCTGACATGAATGAAATACTGAATCATGCAATAACCCAAGTTCAAAACTCCAAACGCGCATTTTGTCGTTTCATTACAGCAAACGATACTGGCAAAAACGGATCGCACCAATACGGCTTCTATATACCGAAGTGTGCTGCATCGTTACTGTTTGACATCCCAATAACTAAAGGCGAAAACAAGGACAAGACCGTAGAGATAAAATGGCAAAACGATTTTATCACAAAAAGCCGTTTTATATATTACGGACAAGGCACTCGCAATGAATACAGAATAACTCGTTTCGGTAAAAACTTCCCTTTCCTTGATGAAAACAATGTTGGCGACTTGCTTATTATTGCACAAGAAAGCGAGACATATTATCACGGCTTTGTATTAAGCGCAGACCAAGACATTGACGATTTTATGGCATGTTTCAATCTCTCTCCAGAAATGACCAACCAACTGATTAATGTCAATCAAAATAACACACATCAAAAACTATTCGAGGAAGATATACAAAAGCTTGTCGCTACATATACTGATTTTCCTGAAACACGCCAGATGGCCAAGCTTGCCAGAGAGATATACAATAAAACCCACAATGTTACAAACAAAGAAATATGCAATACTCCAGATGAACAATTATTAAAATGGATTGATACAGAATATAAATTGTTCCGCAGTTTTGAAGAAAGAATCTATGCACCTGTCTACAGTGTTCCATTTTCTAACTGCGAAGAGTTAATAAAGTTCGCCAACAGCATCCTTAACCGACGCAAATCACGTGCTGGAAAATCATTAGAACACCATCTTGCCAGTATTTTCACTACAACAGAAATAGAGTTTGAAGAACAGGCCGTTACAGAAGACAACAAAAGACCTGACTTCTTGTTCCCGAATGGAAATGCTTATCACAACATGTTGTTTCCGGCAGACAATCTGGTATTTCTTGGAGCAAAGACTACATGTAAAGACCGTTGGCGACAAATTCTAAATGAAGCAAATCGAATTGAGGCCAAATACTTGTTTACACTACAACAAGGCATTTCCAAGAACCAACTAATGGAAATGAGACACGAACATATAAAGCTTGTTGTCCCATCCGCTTACCTGACATCATTTGATAAAGAGTTTCAGCCAGAAATAGAAACTTTGTCTTCATTCATAGAAATGGTCAAAATGAAACAAAGCAATCTGCCGATATATTCCCATAGTAGTATCTAAAATTACATTCCAGCAGAATACTGTTCTCATGCAATACACTACTGGAATGTGCTTTTAGGGGGCATTATACTGGTCGGTTGTCTTTCTATGCAACCCCAAGTTTAATAAATGGCCATATAATCAAAAACATTCACTTATTTTCCTCTATGACAAAAAGCTTGTCGCTGCGGCGCACCTTGCGTGGAACCGCAATGCTGATGTGCTGTCCTTTCTGTGCAACATCAACAGGTTTAAGGTCATAACGTATCTCGTCTGCCGTACAATACAAGGCTCCTGTTGTAGGACCGGTGATGAGGATCTTGGCTCCGCGATTGAGAAGGCAAGCTTCTATTTTGAACTCGGCAACGCCAAGTTTGGAATAGTATCGGATAGTCTTTCCACAATAGACCTTTTTTTCGGTGGCGGCACTGCCAGGAACGTCATTCCATTCTCCGAGAGTCTGCCCCTGATAATATCCGTCCCAGAAACCACGGTTGAACACTGCGGCAAGCCTGCAGTCCAGTTCGTCCTTCTTTTCTTCTGTGAATGTGCCGTCAAGAACGGCATTTATGGCTTCGTTGTAACACGATACCACAGTATCCACATATTCGGGACCGCGTGCACGGCCTTCTATCTTGAAGACGCGGACACCAGCCTGCATCATCCTGTCCATGAAGCGCAGTGTCTTCAAGTCCTTGGGCGACATGATATATTTGTTGTCTATATCCAGTTCGGTGCCTGTCTCACGGTCGCGCACAGTGTAGCTTCTGCGGCACAGCTGCATGCACTCGCCGCGATTGGCGGAACGCCCCACGTTGTTGAGCGAGAGATAACACTTGCCGCTGACAGCCATACACAATGCACCGTGGCAGAACATCTCTATGCGTATGAGGTTGCCGCCAGGACCGCAGATGTTCTCCTTCACTATCTGCCTGTGTATATCGCTCACCTGCTCCATGTTCAGCTCGCGGGCAAGAACTACGACATCGGCAAAACGGGCATAGAAGCGCAAAGACTCTATATTGGATATATTAAGCTGTGTGGAGAGATGAACCTCCTGCCCTATCTCGTTGCAATACGACATCACAGCTATGTCACTGGCTATGACGGCACTTATCTCAGCGTCACGGGCGGCATCCAGTATCTGCCGCATGAGTGGAAGATCCTCGCCGTAGATGATGGTGTTTACGGTAAGATAACTTTTTACCCCGCATATCCTGCACTCGCGGGCTATACTCTTGAGGTCGTCTATAGTGAATGCCGAGGCAGAGTGTGCCCTCATGTTCAGGTTCTCTATACCGAAATATATGCTGTCCGCCCCGGCACGCAATGCCGCGGCAAAAGACTCTCTGGAGCCGACAGGAGCCATTATTTCGAAATCATTGCGATTCATCATTCCTTCCATTATAAATATTTTCAGATTCTGTCTTCCTTTGGCGTAACGGACATAAAAAGCATCATTCACACATTCTGTCTATGGAGATCATCTCCTTAGCCTCGTCTATTATTGCAAACAGTTCCCCCACCGTTTCGGCACGAAGCATGCGTACACGCGTTTCGCGGAAATTAGGTATTCCCTTGAACACCGGCGAGGCAGCAAGATGACGCCTCACATGCAGTATGCCGCGATACTCGTCTATGCGCTCCACCGAGGTGATGACCTGCCGCTTCAGCGTGTCTATCTTCTCGTCGACAGTAAGTTCCATGCCCTGCAACTCGCGGAATATCCATGGCCGTCCGAATGTGGCGCGCCCCACCATCACGGCATCCACTCCATATCTGTCAAAACATTCGCGCACTCGCTCCCCCGTGCATATATCTCCATTGCCGATAACTGGAATACGCATGCGCGGATTCCTTTTCACCTCTCCTATCAGCGTCCAGTCCGCCTCACCCTGATACATCTGCGCACGGGTACGTCCGTGAATGGTCACGGCCTGTACCCCAACGTCCTGCAAGCGCTCGGCCAGATCCACGATAAACGGTGTGCCGTCAGGCAGATAAAGACTCTTTTCGTCCCATCCGAGACGTGTCTTTACAGTGACCGGAGTGCCTGGAACGGCATCCGCCACAGCCTTGGTAATGTCAAGAAGCAGGGGGACATTCTGCAACATGCCGCTGCCAGCTCCCTTGCCGGCTACCTTTCTTACGGGACAACCGAAGTTGAGATCAAGGATGTCCGGTCGTGCCTGCTCCACAACGATACGGGCGGCCTCTCGCATGGAGTCCACATCCTTGCCGTAAATCTGTACGGCCACCGGACGTTCGTCATCACACACCTGCAATTTCGCAAGGCTCTTGTTGACCATGCGTATAAGCGCATCCGAACTGACAAACTCGGAATACACCATAGCGGCTCCCATCTGCTTGCACAGCAGACGAAAGCCAATGTCCGTCACATCCTCCATGGGAGCCAGAAAGACAGGCTCGTGACCGAGATCGATGTTTCCTATCCTCATTCAGGCACCGGCTTTCTGACTGAAGACCAAGGCGTACATTTTCATCTGCTTGAGCATGGCCAGCAATCCGTTGGAACGTGTCGGCGAGAGATGCTCGGTAAGCCCTATCCTGTCTATGAAGTACAGGTCGGAAGAAAGTATGTCCTGTGGTGTCTGACCGTCAAAGACACGCACCAGCAGGGCAACAATGCCTTTGACTATCAGTGCATCGCTCTCTGCCTGGAAACGGACTTTACCGTCCACCATATCGGCCTGAAGCCATACGCGGCTCTGACATCCGTCTATGAGGTTCTGCTCCGTCTTGTACTCCGCAGGCAAGGCAGGCTGTTCGCCGCCCATGTCTATGAGTAGCTGGTAGCGATCCATCCAGTCGTCAAAATCCTGGAACTCTTCTATTATCTCGTCCTGTATCTCGTTTATCGTCATAACTTTATGTTTTATGCTACTGTTCGTTGTACAATACCTGAAGTACGGTCTGCCCGACAGCCTCCAGAACATTAACGTCTATATTCTCCGGCGTGTCGCACACCGTATGCCATGTCGGCCCGAAACTGCTCGGCCCTCCGGTGTAGTAGGGTACTATGTCTATGCACGGAATGCGCGCCAAGGTATTCACGTTGACATGGTCGTCCACCAGCATCCCACCCTCCTTGCCTGGAAAGAACTGGCCATAGCCCAGTGACGAAGCCGTGCTCCACACCTTGCCGACGACATGCGAGGCGAAATACATGCTCACCTGTTCGCGGGCAAAAGAAGCACCTCTTCCTCCTACCATATCCAGAAGTATGCCATACTGTGCCGTATATCCGTCGGCAACAGCCTGTTCGGCCCACACCTTACTGCCCAGACACCATGTATCGCGATCACCGTCAGCATCGTCCTCAGCCCACTGCGGAATGCCCATATCCTCAACATCGAAGCACACGAAGTCTATGCCAACTCCTTCCAAAGGTCTGGACTGTATCTGTCGCGCAATCTCCATCATCACCGCCACTCCGCTGGCTCCGTCGTTGGCACCGGCTATCGGTCTGCGACGGTTGGCTTCGTCTGTGTCGTTGTCGGCCCAAGGTCTTGTGTCCCAATGTGCGCAAAGCAATATCCTGCGTTGAGCCTGGGGAGCGGTAGCAGCAATGATATTGCGGCATGGCAGCACAGAGCCGTCCCACACCGTTACCTGTGCCTTTTGCTCTCTTACCATACATCCGTAGGCTGCAAACCTGTCCTTTATCCACTCGGCACACGCGTCCGCCTCCTTTGTTCCAGGCACGCGCGGACCAAAAGCACACTGATTCTCTATGTATCTGAAAGCACTGTCGGCCACAAACGATGGACAAGGGCTGTTGGAGACCGCCGCCGTCTTACGTTTGCCGTCACTGCCAGAAGTACATTAACACAACGTTGCCACGGCAAACGAAAAAGCTGCCAACATATATATATACAAGGAATGTTTCATATCATTGTTCCATTATTCTGATGTCTCTCTGTTCTGTGCCTCGCGCATGACGCGCAGAAAATTCTCACCCCACAACAACCGCAAGTCGTTCTCCGAATACCGTCTGTCCATAAGCTGGCGGGTAAGGTTTATCAGTTCGCCCGCATGAGCTACACCCGGTACTCCTCCGTCACCGTCAAAATCCGTACCTATGCCAACATGCTCTATGCCCATGACATCCACGGCATGGTTAATGTGCTCTACAGCATCGGCGATACAGGCTCCAGATGCCGAACGCAGGAATCCCTCGTAGAGAGTGACCTGCATCACACCGCCCTTGCGCGCAAGTTCCTTCATCTGGGCATCAGTAAGGTTGCGCGGATGGTCGCACAAAGCACGGCAGGAGGAATGGCTGCATACAACGGGAACATCCGATATGTCCAAAGCATCGTAGAAACTATTTTCGGAAGCATGGCTCAGGTCAACCATCATGCCCACACGGTTCATCTCCCTTATGACCTCGGCACCGAAACGGCTCACCCCATTATGTTCGCCGTTGCTCTTGCGTGCAGAGTCGCATATATCGTTATCCCCATTGTGGCACAGCGTCATATATACCACGCCGCGACTGCGGAAATGAGGTATCTGCGTCAGGTCATGCCCTATGGCATAACCGTTCTCTATACCGAGCATTACTGCCTTGCGACCGTCATGCTTCAGCCTATACAGTTCTTCTGGTGTTCTCGCCACAGCCGCTTTGCCGCTGTCGGCAAGAACCGTCTGCTCTATCCTGTCCAGTATCGCATCGGCCTTGGCCGTCGCCGCCATGTGCGCCTCTTCCGTACGCTCTCCTTGCGGAATATACGCCACCATGACGGAAGCATCGAGATGACCGTCGAACATTCTCGGTATGGTGACAAGCCTTTCCTCGGAAGTATCAAACTTCATTGGCGTATCGCAATGCGAATCCAGCGACAATATGCGTGTATGCAACCTTTTGGCCTTGGCAAAACCTATAGCCTCCCTGACAAAATGCGAGAAAAGCGGCATCATGCTCCTGTCCCCGACAGCCAGAAAACACTCCGGATGCCACTGCACGCCAACGATGCTCTTGTACTCGCTGCTCTCCACAGCCTCTATGACACCATCGGAAGAACGTGCTGAAACACGCAGACGACATCCAGGTGTGCGCACAGCCTGATGATGGAACGAATTGACTGCAAGCATCTTTTCGCCAAGAGCATTGACAGGCAATAAAGAACGGCTGAATACCTCTCCCAAAGTGGAGTCTGGAGATATGAATACATTGTGCGAAGCCCGTTCACGCGCCAAATCCTGACTGTGCTTGACAAGCGGTGCATCGGCATACTGCACACCCAAATCCTGATACACACTGCCGCCGAGTGCCACGGCAAGCATCTGCACACCACGACATATCCCAAGCATCGGTATTTGCATTTCATAAGCCCGCCGTATAAGCGTAAGTTCTGGCACATCCCTCTCGGCATTTATGCCGTGCAACTGCGGAATAGGCTCTTCGCCTACAAGCAAAGGGTTCATGTCCGCACCGCCACTGAGCACTATTCCGTCCAGCCTGCCAAGGAGAGTCTCCAAGGCTGCGGCATCCGTATATGGCGGAATGACAACAGGACTGCCTCCGGCCTCCAGAATGCAATGATAGTATCCCTTCGCCAGTTCGCAGCCCTTGTCCCCGAAATTGCCCGTTATGCCTATGAATGGAATCATCTGCTATCGAATGGAATGCTGTCAATCCTCAATTTTCTTCCAATCCTCCTCCATCTGCGGCTTTGCCTCCTTTTGGGGACCGCCTATGGGCAACACCTTCTTGATACTCTGCGTCAGTGAGATAAGAGTCTCGGTGCTGACCACGCCATTAATCTGCTGAATGCGCCCGTTTAGCAATTCCATCAGATGCGCGTTATCCTTGGCATACAGCTTCACAAGCATTGTGTAAGGCCCGGTAGTATAGTGACACTCCACTATCTCAGATATCTTGGCAAACTCCTTCACGACCCCGGCGTACATACTGCCTTTTTCCAGAGTGATGCCTATATACGTGCATGTATTATATCCGAAACTGGCTGGATTGACATGATAGCCGCTGCCTACGATGACATTCATGTCTATCAGCCTTTGCACACGCTGATGTATGGCAGCACGGCTGACACCGCATTTGGCGGCAACATCCTTGAACGGTATGCGCGCATTGTTGGAGATAATCTCCAGAATCTTTTTGTCAAGAGAATCGATTTTTTCCATGGTCTTGTTTTATTTTAACACACAAAGATATGAATAATGCGTAACTTACACAAGCCAAGGCCTGCTTTTTTGTGAAGCGTCAATATGCCCCTTTCTTTACGCGTTGTCCCACCTGACTTTCCGCTACTCTTACACATTGAATCAGCGAATATTTCCGACTAGTAGATGTTATGCTAAAAATATAAGTGTAGCCAGTCTGAACATAAAGAAATAGGAAAAACGGCCAGACTCATGCTGAAATAAAACCTGTGGACAAGAATGCCGTTGCCTGTCTAACATGGTTACTATGCCATAAGCCGATATACATAAAGCACCCCAAAAGTTTTGTGTCTAACTTTTGGAGTGCAGTTCATTTTTTTATTATAAGATAGATATTACTTTGTATAAAGTGCAACGATAGTCTCGTACTTCTCCTGCTTGCCGGAAGTGGGCTTAGGCTCTTCCACCTTCTTGCCATATTCGTAGGCCTGCTCCAGAGTCAGCTTGCCATCCTCAAAGTCCTTGCCAATACCGGTGTCGAAGCTGGAGTAACGCTCTTTCTTCATCTGAGGAAGCTCGCTGTTCTCCAGAATGTCAGCAGCATTGAGCAGGGCACGAGCCATAGCGTCCATACCGCTGATATGGGCGATGAAAAGGTCTTCCAGGTCGGTAGAGTTGCGGCGAATCTTGGCATCGAAATTGATGCCGCCGTTGCCCAGACCGCCGTTGCGGATAATCTCAAGCATAGCCTGGGTCAACTCGTAATTGTCAATGGGGAACTGGTCGGTGTCCCATCCGTTCTGGGCATCACCTCGGTTTGCATCTATAGAGCCAAGCATACCGTTATCGACAGCACAGGCCAATTCATGCTCAAAGGTATGTCCGGCCAAGGTGGCGTGGTTCACCTCAATGTTCACCTTAAAGTCTTTGTCAAGATTGTGAGCACGCAGGAAGCCACAGACAGTCTCCGTATCAACATCGTACTGATGTTTGGAAGGTTCCATAGGCTTAGGTTCTATCAGGAATGTGCCGGTGAAGCCCTGCTTGCGGGCATAGTCGCGCGCCATGGTCAGCATGGTGGCCATGTGTTCCTTCTCACGCTTCTGGTCAGTATTCAGAAGACTCATGTAGCCCTCGCGGCCACCCCAGAACACATAGTTCTGTCCACCCAGCTTGATAGTGGCATCAATGGCGTTCTTTATCTGCACGATGGCACGTGCCACCACATCGAAATCGGGGTTAGTGGAAGCACCGTTGGCATAACGCTTGTTGCCGAACACATTGGCAGTGCCCCACAGAAGCTTGATGTTGGGATATTCCTGCATCTTCAACAATGCATAGTCGGTAAGCTCCTTCATGCGGCGTTCATATTCTGCTATGGTCTCGCCCTCGTCCACAAGGTCGACATCGTGGAAGCAGAAATATTCAATGCCAAGTTTGTCCATAATCTCAAATCCGGCATCCATCTTGTCCTTGCCGCGCTGAACGGCATCGACAGCCGTGTCCCACTCGTATGAACGTGTCTGGCCACCAAACTGGTCTGCGCTGGCTCCACCCAGTGTGTGCCACCAGGCCATGGCAAACTTCAGCCAGTCCTTCATCTTCTTTCCCATCACCACCTTTTCAGGCTCGTAATAGTGGAAAGCCATTACATTCTTACTTTCTTTTCCCTCAAAAGGAATCTTACCCGTAAACGGAAAATATTCTCTTGCCATAATCCTTAATGTGTGTTTTGTTTATTATTATTGTTCAACACTTCTTTCCAAGCGACATAGGCAGCCCGATATTCTGCGCCGTGAGCTGCATCGGGCTCAACGACCTGTAGTTTGTCCAACGTGGCAAACGCCTCCTTACTGTCCTTATAGATGCCTGCACCTATTCCCGCTCCCTTGGCCGCACCTACAGAGCCGTCCGTATCATAAAGTTCAATAGTGGCACCGCTCACACTTGCCAATGTTTCACGGAACAGCGGCGACAGGAACATGTTTGCCTTGCCGGCATGAATATTTCTGATGTCCATACCCATCTGCTGCATTATCTCCATGCCATAGCAGAACGAGAACACTATACCCTCCTGGGCTGCACGAACCAAATGTGCCCTGTTGTGCTTGTTAAAATTCAAACCGCTCACAGAGCATCCAATCTCTCTGTTTTCCAGCACACGCTCGGCACCGTTTCCGAACGGAACAATGGTCACACCGTCACTGCCTATGGGAACAGTGGCAGCCAATTCGTTCATGTCAGCATAGCTGATTTCAGGTGTGACGTTGCGATGAACCCATGCATTCAATATTCCTGTTCCGTTAATACATAGCAACACGCCCAAGCGCGTCTGCCAGGTACTGTGGTTTACATGGGCAAAAGTGTTCACACGACTCTTCGGGTCATAGTTTACATCACCCAACACACCATATACGACTCCAGACGTACCAGCCGTAGCCGCTATCTCACCAGGCTCTAAAACATTCAACGAAAGAGCATTGTTTGGTTGGTCGCCACCTCTATAAGTTATAGGTATTCCAGCTTTCAGTCCAAGTTCAGCAGCTGCCCGGGCACTTACCTCACTCTGCACACTGAAAGTCGGTACAACATCACTTATCAGCGACATGTCGAAGTCATAGTAGTCCATAAGGAAATCAGCAACTCTGTTGTTCTTGAAATCCCAGAACATTCCTTCGCTCAGTCCACTGACTGTGGTGTTGACTGTCCCTGACAAACGCATGGCAATATAGTCACCGGGCAACATCACCTTATATATATTATTATATAGTTCCGGCTCGTTTTCTTTTACCCATGCCAACTTGGCAGCCGTGAAGTTACCAGGAGAGTTCAGCAAGCGCCCTAAACACAGGTCCGTGCCCAAATCCCTAAACGCCTTTTCGCCGTATGGAACAGCACGCGAGTCGCACCAGATAATTGAAGGCCTGAGCACTTTTTGGTTCTTGTCTATGCAAACCAAACCATGCATCTGATAAGAAATACCTATCGCCTTTATTTCATCTCCTTTGGCACAGGTATCAGCCATTACCTTTTTCAGACTGAGCTTTGCATTGTCCCACCACATCTGCGGATCCTGTTCAGCCCAACCGGCCTTGAGAGCCATAATCGGAGCTTCCGTTTCCGGATAGAAAGCAGTAGCAACTCACTTCCCTGT
>CAMWRK010000026.1 GCA_947176655.1 uncultured Prevotellaceae bacterium
CACTTCCAAAGGATCGCGGAAACTGTCTGTGCCACCCATGGTGACGCTGATACGGGGAAATGCGGTATCGGTAAGCAGAAGCAGTTCGTTTCCGGGATTTTCGCCGAGGAAGTTCTGCTGACGTGCGGTAGCCTCTAATCTGACACGCTTGACATAGGCATAGCCGTTCTGTTCCCTGTCGAAGAGAACCGCAGTCCACACTTTGTCTGCATCGTACTTTTCTATGCGTAGGATATTGACTTCGTAATGGTTGTTGGTATCGAAGTTGGTTAGATAGAAGCGTCCGTCGGCAAGTATCACGAGTATCCTGTCGTCGCTCTGGAACTCCCCAAGATAGCGTCCCTGCTCGTCATAGTTTATGCGGTTGACATCAGGATCCCACCACACCTTGCGTCCGCCAAGCGTGCTGCCGCCGCGGCTCTTCAGGGTGATACGCGCGATTTCATTCTTGGACAACAGGTTGCCCATAGAAGCACGTCCCTTGATGGCAAGCATGGAGAAATCGTAATCGAAGAACACCTTCTTCAGTTTCGGGTTAGGTTTCATCACCACCTTTATGACCTCGGCCTCGCCGTTTGGGTTGGACGTAAAGTAGATTACCTTGCTGCCTGGCGTACCCTTGGTGAGATCGTACTCCCTGTCGCGTGTCATGCTGGTGACGTTGAATCGCTTGACGTAGTAATTTCCTGCCTTTCCATCGCGATATACGGCATTGTAGATTGTGCGTGTGTCGCTCTTCTTGAATATTGCCACATGCAATATCTCCACCTTGCGTTTCTCTTTCTTTGAACGTTCCGTCTCGCCGACAAACAGTTTGTCCGCCACCTTGACCACCTTGTATGTACCGTCCTTGTAGAAAATGATGACATCGTCAATGTCCGAACAGTTGCATACATACTCGTCCTTCTTCAGCGATGTGCCGATGAAGCCCTCCTCGCGGTTGATGTACAGTTTCTCGTTTGCCTCGACTACAGTAGCAGCCGATATGGTGTCAAAACTCTTTATTTCCGTCAGACGCGGATGTTCCTTGCCATACTTTTCCAGGATGAATGAGAACCACCGGCATGTAACTTCCACCATGTTGGCCAGTTCGAGGTCTATCTGCTCTATTTCTTCGCGGATACGTGCCATGGCTTCTTCGGCCTTGTCCTTGTTGAACTTCAGTATGCGCGCCATCTTTATCTCCATCAGGCGCAGTATGTCTTCCTTCGTTACTTCGCGTACCAGACGCGGATACCACGGTGTGAGACGTTCGTCTATCCACTCGCAGGCCTCGTCCATGTTCTTGGCATTCTCGAACTTCTTGTCCTTGTAAATGCGTTCCTCTATGAATATCTGCTCCAGCGAGGCAAAGTGCAGTTGCTCCGTCAGTTCTCCCTTGCGGATGATGCGTTCCTGCCGCAACAGTTCCAGAGTGTTGTCCACTGAACGCCGCAGGACATCGCTGACAGTGATGAACTGCGGTTTGCGTTCGTCCACGACACAACAGTTGGGACTGATGCTCACCGCGCAGTCCGTACAGTAATCGAGGGCATCTATCGTCTTGTCGGACGATGCGCCGGGCATCAGGTGTACGAGAATCTCCACATTGTCCGATGTCATGTCCTCCACCTTGCGAACCTTTATCTTTCCCTTCTCCGCCGCCTTCAGTATGGAATCGATGAAAGTGGACGGTTTGGATGCCGTGCCGGTGGTCTTGCCAAATGGAATCTCCGTTATGGCCAACGTCTTGTTGTCGCGTTTCTCTATCTTCGCCCTGACCCGCACAGTGCCGCCGCGCTGGCCGTCGTTGTAGCGGCTCACATCTATGCTTCCTCCAGTAGGAAAGTCCGGATAAAGTCTGAAATCCTCGCCACGCAAATAACTTATGGCCGCTTGGCATATCTCGGCGACATTGTGCGGAAGAATCTTGCACGAAAGTCCCACGGCTATGCCCTCGGCTCCCTGTGCCAGCAGCAGGGGGAACTTCACCGGCAGAGCCACCGGCTCCTTGTTACGTCCGTCGTAGCTCAGTTTCCATTGCGTGGTCTTCGGATTGAAGACCACGTCCAAGGCAAATTTGGACAAGCGTGCCTCGATGTATCGCGCAGCGGCGGCATCATCGCCGGTAAGAATGTTTCCCCAGTTTCCCTGACAGTCTACGAGCAGATCCTTCTGTCCCAGCTGCACCAGCGCATCCTTGATGCTGGCATCGCCGTGAGGATGGAACTGCATGGTGTGTCCCACGATGTTGGCCACCTTGTTGTAACGCCCGTCATCCATGCGCTTCATGGAGTGAAGTATGCGTCTCTGAACCGGTTTGAATCCATCGACTATGTGCGGCACAGCTCTCTCCAGTATCACATACGAGGCATAGTCCAGAAACCAGTTCTGGTACATATTGCTCAGATGGTATGTCACCCCATCCTTGGTCTTGTCGTTCTCTGTCATTTTGAGGTATTTTCCGTACAAATATACGAAAAAAACGTCACAGTCGGCGAACCGTCACCTTTCTTTTTGCGAAAAGAGCCAATGTCGTCCGGAATAAATTATGAGCACGTGATAACTTGCCGAGGTGTCGGGCCGGCTCCAAAATATATCCATGTCATCCACACGATGAATATCAGTATGTCAGTAAGTGGATATGAGAGTCTAACGTCTTATCCTAAAGTCTGTTTGCTGATGGCTTTGCCTGTGCCCTCACGATGACGTGACATTGTCCTCACGAGGGCGGTATTTTTGTTCATATCGAAGACAAAAAGTCACCTTTGCGAAGATAACCAGGAAAAGCCGTAGGAGCTTTCCGGAAAGGCAATGAGAGCAGATGCCTGCAGTCGCCCCTACATGTGCATGCGCGTATTATATATAAGGTATGGGTTATAAGGCGTAGTTGCCATATCCTGTGCTTTGCATTTCGCATACACCTCACCAAGACCGTTGAACATGAGTCCAATACCACGATTCCCGAGACCGGCACATCGCGAGGATACACTTCGGAGGCTGTGAAGGGGCTGGCTTGGAGACCGGAATGTGACCGATGCCAGATAGGATTCTCCATGTATTCATCAAAGAAAGTGTCTAAAACATGAGGAGGAGTATTTTTTTTATTTAAGACAATAGTGACTTTTCTGTAGAGGCAGACAATTTTATTTTGGCTTTGTTTTGGTGGAGTAGCAAACGGCAACGCCTTGCCTCACTCTTCCATATTGGCATGGTTACATGTTGCTCCACAGTGATGGCAGGACACCGTTGTGTTGACGAGTGTTTCACTTGTCGCAATAACGCATCAGTCCTCCTAATAGCAGGACAGCAGTCCTTCTATTAAGAGGACAGGAGTCCTGCTATTAGGAGGACTGGCTCGTCGTCAGGACGATACAGGTTCAATATCCGTATGTGCGGATACAGACATCCGTAGTATGTGGTCAAGGCATTGGCATTCAACCAACGAATGCACATGTTATAAAACGCATATTTGGATTGATTTTGTCAGAATACGGCATCGCAAAAGCATGACCATGTTTAATTTTATGCGAGAAATTTTGTAGATGATGAAGAATACTATATATTTGCACTGTCAATAGTAAAATTAATATTTTTTGAAAACTATATTTGATATACGTAATACCCAAATAATATATACAAATGAAAGAGAAAGAATTACAACAAATCGTTTTGGGGAGTGAAATTGAGAATGTTGCTGACATTTTGTCTAGTTCAGAAGAGTCGCACGATATTTATGTTCCGGAGGTCGGTTGTACTGGGGTAGGAGGTGCTGCGTGCAAAGATGGTTGTATAGGCGGCTGCAAGGATGTTACCAAGACAGGAGGTGTTTGTTCAACAGACTGTCAGCCAGGGTGCAAGGAAAGCTGCCTTAAAGGTTGTAAGATAGGAAAAAAATAAATTGTTGGTATGGGTGTCTTATGAATTCAATATCATGTGGTTGACTGCATTATATGTTGATTGTAATGATATGGTTCATGCATAGATTTTCGCTATGAAGAGTGTAGTTTTCAATCCAGAGTATCATCTTAGACAGGACGGTAGCCGAGTTATTTTATTTTCAGATGCAGAGGTTTCTGATGCCTCTGAAGAATGGTTTTCTTTTATCCATCCGTTTCATGCCATGATGTTTTCCTTTTTTGATGGACAAAGAACTTATATCGAAGAATTGGAACAATGTGCGACTTTTTTTAACATTCCTTTTTATAAAATGGAGGAAATCGTCAATCGATTTCTCAACAAACAGCATTGGTTTACTATTAGAAGTGGAAATCATCTGATGAATTTCCCCAAAAATGTCTTGTTGCAAGTTGAGCAAAGGAGCCAGGAAGCAAAAAAACGATACACTCCTAATGACTTTAAATACATTGGCAGCCCTGATTATGACACAATAAGGTTAAAGTATCCCATAAGCATAAACATGGAATTGACTATGAAATGTTATGTGAATTGCGTGTATTGTTATGCAAATAGGAATCTTAGAGATAGAGCTATGTTAACCATGTCAGAAATCAGAAATGTGATTACGCAGGCCAAACAGAATGGGGTTTTCAACATAGATGTAAATGGTGGAGACGTTTTGCTTCATCCGAACATTAAGGAGATATTGCAAGAACTTGTTAATAATGGATATAGCCCATTAGTTTCTACAAAGGCAATCCTAACAAAGGATATGATGGATTATATTGTATCTTTGAAAAAAGTGCGTATGCAGATATCATTGGATTCTGTTAACAAGGATGTATTACACAAGTTGATAGGAGTTCCTGATAGCTACATCACAGACATGTCCTCAATGTTGGAATATTTGTCAAAGAAGCAAGCCAAAATCCAAATTAATGTTGTGCTTACCAAGTACAATTCGAGTATTGTTGGGATAAAGGATCTTTTAGATTATATTGCCAAATACTGTACGGTTAAAGAAGTGCGCTTTAGTCCTTGTGGATGTTCGCTGTATAAAAAGAATTTTGAGGAGTTAGTATTATCATCAAAACAGATGCAAATTGTTCTGACTAAGATTGAAGAACTCAGTCAGAATTACCCCAATCTAAAAATAAAAGTCTCATCCTTTGATAAGAAAAGCGAATATATCTCGGACACAAAGGAAGAAATATTTCAAGGTAGAGCACTATGTACAGGTGGTACCCGTACCGCAGTACTTTTGCCTAATGGTGACATGACTATTTGTGAGGAATTGTATGACAATCCTCATTTTGTTTTAGGGAATGTACGTAAACACACAATAGAAGAAATCTGGAATTCACCTAAAGCAGTAGAACTATATAAATCACCAATTAAGGAGAACTCCACGAGCACATGCAATAAGTGTATTTCTCAACATGAGTGCAGAACCAAGATAGGAGTCTGTTGGAAGTTGGTTTTAATGGCTTATGGTACTGAGCAATGGGATTACCCGGATCCGCGCTGTCCGAAAGCGCCGCTACCTTTTAATCGGTTTTACTATGAGTGAGATATTCGTTGCAAGAATCTGTTTCGTCATAATTGCTGTACTCATATCATCAGAGTGTGTGGCGCAGGAACAGAAACGTGATAGCATAATGTCACAGAAGCAGGATAGTATAATGGCAACATGGCTGAATGAGACAGTTGTCACTGCAGATAGGATGTTGTATACTGTGCGGCCTGATGTCATAACGTACAATGCCAGTGCCGACAGTTCATTGGCAGGCAAGAATAGTTTCGAGGCTCTGCGCAATGCGCCTCTGCTTCGGGTTGAGCGCAATGGCAGTGTGCGTTCTTTGGGAGATTGGCCGATAGAATACCTTGTGAACGGCGCCCATGACCATTCTTTGGCTGGCAACATACGTGATGCACTGGAGTCGCTGGATGCAAAATATCTGAAGCGCATTGAGGTGCGTATCATACGAGGTGTGGGCGGACAGGAAATCCTGCAAATCAATTTCGTAACGAAAGGACGCCTGTTAGGGTATCGTGGAGTAGTCAATTCCAGTTTGTCCGATGCGAGATGGAGCAATGGCGCATACTTGTTTTCCAAGCGCAACAGGATAGGCGTTTCAGCATCTTACTATAATACATGGATGTGGAATCATGATGAAGAACAGCATAAGGAGGAGTGGAGATATGACCAAAGTGATGTCTATCACACCAGACGCGAGACCAGGGAGACAGGATATAAAGTTGACCTGAACAACATCGAAATGAATCTGTCCTATGAGGTTAGCCAACTGAAACTCTTTTCCGCTTTTGCCCGCGTATTGCTAAAGGCCAATCCGCACAACCAATCCACGACATACTGCTGTGTTGCAGACGATGTCGCATCAATGACATACCAATACAGAAACATACAGCAATTCAAGGTAGACCACGATGCCGAGTATAATGTGTCACTTGATTATGAACAGCTTTTTGGCGAAAATGCGGAACGTGGTAAGTTCTACGTAGGATACGACTTCTACTATCGCCCGATCAAGACATGCACAGAGGGCATCTACTCCATGTTGGAGACAGTAGAACCACACTATATCAAAGATTTCTATAATAATAGCGAGAAGACATCAAACTATGAGAACTGGCATACCGTAAATGTACTTTACCGCCGTAAAATATCACCGCACCAATTGTTTGTCGAAGACGCTTTGCGGTATCGGGACGAACAGAATGAAATGTTGCAGGAGCGACTATACATCTTCGATTCGGAGCAGCCCGGTTATCGCAAGTCCCATGAGGAGCAGTACAAACATTGGCAGTTGCAAAACGAACTGAAAATAGGATACGGCTACAGCAAGAATAAGATAAGCGCAAATGCCGGTGCAACATACATTTTCATGAGGGATTACGCGCAGCAACCTTTGCTGCATAACAGCTTTTCCAGCAACCGGCATCTGGTCACTCCATATACCGATTTCACCTATGCACCGAATGGGAAGACAAACATAAGGCTGTCCTATGTGATGGGGCGGCAAGTCGCTGACATCGGAGCGCTTGATCCCTATGTTGAAACAGGTGTGCCAGGGCAGATTTCATACGGCAATCCGAATCTTAAGCCACAGACCCAACATGCACTTTCCCTGTCATCCAATATGCGATTGGGCAAGTTCAATCTGTATGCCTCTTCCTCACATTCGTTTGCCAGACAATTGATTCTGCAGCATTCATTCCTGCGTGATGGAATGTTGCATATAACGATGAACAATATCGGAAGACGCTACGAGACGGTCACTTCGGCAAATGTCTCGTCGAAAGTCACTAAAACCACATGGATGCAGATGGGGGCAAAGCTGTACTATACCGATTATGCCAAGAACATGTATTACAAACGTAACAATGGCTGTGCATTTTCTGTCAATGCCTATGTGGAACAGGAATTGCCATGCAACTTCGACATCTCGGCCAATGGAGGCTATAACACATCCTATGTCTATATGCAGGGAAGGGGCGGGCAGAATTTTTATTACGGCATAACGCTGTACAAGAGTTTCCCCAAGAGACGCCTGACGTTCAGTGCCGAGGCAAACAGCTTCCTGCCGGTATACTACAACAGCACATCAACGAGCAGCAGCACCGACTTTTACAGCATAGCACACAGACGTGGATTCCATGCTTCATTTCAAGTGAACATCCGTTGGAGATTCGGCAAACTGAAGGCTGAAGAGCGTAAGGTGGATGAACACATTGAACACGATGATATCAAAAGGAGCTATGACGAATAAGTACATTAATTATATTATCGCATGTGAAACAAACAGGCTGAAAGCCCAAAATGATCCATTTATCAAACATGGGTATATGGGTATGTGTCTGTTTTTATTTGAAATGTATGAAATCACTCTGTCAGAAAGTTATTACAAATCAGCACAAAATTTTCTTCAATTATCCTGCGCATCAATAAAACGAGGAAGCAAAGTAAATGTTTTTGATGGTTTATCCGGTATTGGATTAGCTGTCGTATATTTGCACAAAAAGAAATATATCACTGGTAATATATATCAAATATTAAAAAATATTGACAATGAAATTTACAGGAATGTTATAAATGAGATAGATTACAAGCAGGATTTTTCTACACATGGACATGAGGAGGCATTGATAGATGTTGCATTATATATGATAGAGCGTCTGAAAGTATGTTCTCTTCCACAAATAGAAGAAGAAATAATCAAACTGTTTGTAAACAAAATAATAAACCTTTTATATCAATGTCATGACTATGCTTTCTATTTAGAGCCTATCCCATATACGTCTAACTACAAATTGGCTCGTTTTATATTTCTATTAGGTAAGGCATATTCGATAGATATGTGCACAGACAGGGTATTGCATATCTGGGAGGAAGCACGTAGTACTGTTTTGGCACAGTTGCCATACTTAGATTGTAATAAGGTGTTGTTGTTATTTGCTCTTACAGACCTACAGAAAAAAATTCCTGGCGATAAAAAACTTTGTGATATAATTGCCACATTAAAAAGTTGTATATCTATAAAGCAAATTGTTTATAATGAGATTTCTGCAGACGCAATGTCCATGCAGTCTGGATTACCTGTTATATTAGATGTAATCCTTAGAATGAATCTGCCACTAACTCAGACAGACATAGTACTATTAGAAAATAAGGTAAAAAACTCCAGTTATTATAATATGGAGTATGATAGAATAATTGAAAACAAATTCGTTGGGTTAAATGGGATACTTTGCTATATTTTGTCACACCTAAAAATAAATAGATTTTATGGATAAGATTAACCTAATGGATGTAGATTTCCTCATTCCTATTCGAATAGATTCCATCAATAGGCTTGAAAACCTATTAGCCAGTATAAGTTATCTTCTGAAATATTTTCATACCAATATATATATATTGGAAGCCTCACAATTTAACAATCATATTTTGGAGAAATTGCTCCCGAATGATGTTATTCATTACTTTATTGAGGATTGGGATCCGATATTTCATAGAACAAAATATATAAATATTTTATCAGAAAGCAGCATGGCGGCAAATATCGCCATTTGGGATGCTGATGTTGTAGTTGATTATCATCAAATTATTGATGCTGTCATGGCATTGCGCCATGGCAATGCAGATGTCTCATATCCATATGACGGGCATTTTTATGACACGACCTCAATAATTCGAAGTGTGTTTATAAAGACACAAGATTTTTCTGTCCTTACTAATAATATCAATAAAATGCTTCTACCTTATGGAACAGATATGGGTGGAGGAGCGGTATTTATTAATCGTGAGAAATTTAGTGCAGCAGGAAGAGAAGACGAAGCATTCTATGGCTGGGGACCTGAAGATTGGAATCGAATTGAGAAATGGAAAAAACTTGGTTATAAAATCAAAAAGATACGTGGATCTCTATTCCATTTATCACATCCCAGAGATATAAATGGTAGGCTTAATTCAGAATGGCAAACAAGATATGCACATAATATATTAAGGCAGACCCAATGCGGAAGTACTGATGAGATAATAAGAAGAATCATTTTGCCCAAGACGGTTCATGCGACGAAGAAAGAAAAACTACATATCGGGTGCGGCTCTTGCCTATTACCTTCTTGGATAAATACAGATATAAAACCGTGCTCTAAGGATGTTTTACATTTGGATATTACTAAACCTTTTCCTTTTATGAGTGCATCATTTGAATATGTTTTTGCAGAACATGTTTGCGAGCATATTTCTTTTGATGAATTCTTGTCTGCTTTGGGAGAAATATTCAGAGTCCTCAAGTCGGGTGGTGTATTTAGAATAGCAATGCCATCTTTAGAGTTCCTGATAAAATTATATAATGAACCTAATAATGTCCTTAATTCACAATATATTAGGTGGAGTATAGAAACCTTTGCCTCAGATAAAATAAACAATATCCATTTTGACATACAAGATTTGGCAGTAATAACCATTAACAATTTTATGCATAATTGGGGACATAAGTTTATATATAGCACCACTCTAATAGAAAATACTCTTATCTTAGTTGGCTTCAGAAATGTAAAAAGATGTACTGTTGGAAAAAGTTCACATAAAGCACTGCATAATATAGAACGACATGGAACACAAATACCTGTTTGGGCAAATGATATTGAAACCATTGTTTTAGAAGCAGAAAAATAGTGGTAGTGATTTCATCACATACTTTCAAAAATCACATTTATTGTGTCGCTGTATTAGTGTTAGGGCAATTTGTGTAACATTTTCATGCAGCAAAAATACATATTTAAGTACATCGAATAAAGCATTTATGCCGAGTTTTGACTAAATAGAGGAAAAAAAGCCTCGAAAAGTCAAAATTCTGCATAAATGGCGCCAAAAGGTAGCTTGACGAACGCTTTGTAGCAAAAAGAGCGGCTCAGCAGAAATCGGATGAATGGATCTCTGCTGAGCCGAAGCTATTCTTCAGGTAAGCAACCTGACAAACTGCTATTCTTCGCTGATGGGGTTCTCCTGTTCCAGAGTGTAGAAACTGCTGCCGTCGAAACAGTGTGTGCAGATGCGTTCCTTGGGCAGACCGATGGCACGTACCAAGGTCTCCAGCTTGGCGAATTTGAGCGAGTCAAGATGCAGACGGTCTGCTATCTCCTTTACCATGCGGTTGTACTCCGGTGAACCGGTCTTGGTATATGCTTCAACGTTCTTGTTCATGTCTCCCTCGAAATCGGCGATAATACGGCGCGTAATCAGTTCCAGCTCGTTCTTGCTGGCACTGAAGTTGATGAACGGACAGCCGAAGACAAGAGGCGGGCAAGCTATGCGCATGTGCACCTCCTTGGCTCCAAGGGCATGAAGAGCCTTGGTGTGGTCGCGAAGCTGGGTGCCGCGCACTATGGAGTCGTCACAGAACAGGACACGCTTGTCTAGGAGAATGTCTTTGTTGGCAATGAGTTTCATCCTGGCGACAATGGAGCGGATGTCCTGTCTTGAAGGCATGAAACTACGTGGCCATGTAGGAGTATACTTGGCAATCGCCCTCGCGTATGGCACTTTGTGTCCTTCTGCATACCCCACGGCCATGCCTATGCCGGAATCGGGGATGCCGCAGGCGCAGTCCACATCCACCTGATCCTCTGCGCCCATCTCGCGTCCGCATTCCACACGCATGGCCTCGGCATTGCGTCCTTCGTAGCAACTTGTCGGGAAACCGTAATAGACCCACAGGAAAGAGCATATCTGCATGCCCTTGTTGGGACGGCGCAACTGCTGCATGCCGTCGGCCTGTATGCGTATTATCTCGCCGGGGCCGAGATAGTGCAGCATCTCAAATCCCAGGTTGGGGAAAGCGGTACTTTCGCTCGTCACTGCCATGGCACCCTCTTTCTTGCCCACTACTATCGGGGTGCGTCCCCATGCGTCGCGTGCGGCTATTATGCCGTCTTCCGTGAGCAGGAGCATCGAACACGAACCTTTCACCAGACGGAAGACATTCTCTATTCCTTCCACATAGGTCTTTCCTCGCACAATGAGCAAGCCGATAAGTTCCGTGGGATTGATGCGGTCGCTTGAGAACTCGCTGAGGTGCATGCCCTCGTCCAGCATCTGCTGAGCCAGTTCTTTAAGGTTGTTTATTCGGGCAACAGTGATTATGGCAAAACGTCCAAGGTGGCAGTTTATCAGCATAGGCTGTGCGTCCGTATCGGAAATGACGCCTATGCCGCTCTTGCCTACAAAGCGATCCAGCTCAGGCTCGAAACGGGTTCGGAAATATGTATTCTCGAGATTGTGAATGCTTCGGTAAAATCCGTTTTCCTCGCAATATGTCGCCATACCTCCGCGACGGGTTCCAAGATGCGACTGATAGTCCGTTCCATAAAACAGGTCTGCAACACATGGTTGCTGTGACACTGTGCCAAAAAAGCCACCCATACCTTAAAGTTTGTTTGTTGTTCTGTATGTTTATCCTCGTAAGGTTTCTGCATTCAAAGTTACGGCAAAGCATGGAAACAGCCAAGGATTTATAAGGCCGAGTGTGGCAAAAAATGTATTTTGTCAGTCGTGGCAAGGCTTTTTAAGCCCCATACGTTCCGCTTCCTGCATCATGAAGGCAAAGGCCGAATCGTGGTCGGATGGTATGCGCGATTCCCAGATGGCGTCCTTGACGGCCTGTTTCAGCAATCCTACCTCCCGGCACGGCTGCAATCCGAGAGCCTCCATTATCTCCTCTCCGGTCACAGGATTGGTCCATGTGCGGTAATTGTCGCGTGCCTGAAGGTCGGCTATCCTTTCCCTCACCAGTCGGAAGTTGTCCAGAAACCGCTGTTTGCGCATCTGGTTTTTGGATGTAATGTCGGCCTCGCACAGTGTCATAAGGTCGTCTATATCTTCTCCTGACTCGAAAAGCAGTCTGCGTACGGCAGAGTCCGTTACTTCCTCGTCGGCGATAACCTGAGGTCTCATGTGCATGCTCACAAGTTTCTCCACATAGTGCAGTCTCTCATCCAAGGGGAGCTTCATGCGGCGGAACAGATGCGACACCATCTTCTGACCGACATAGTTATGATTATGGAATGTCCATCCCTGTACCTCGTCCCAGCGTTTTGTGCGTGGCTTGCCAATGTCGTGCAGCAATGCTGCCCAGCGCAGAAACAGGCTGTCCTTGTCCGAAGAACCTGCTACATTGTCCAGAACCTCGAGAGTGTGATAGAAATTGTCCTTGTGCGCACGTCCGTTGCGACTTTCCGTCCCTCTCAGAGCCGCTATCTCCGGCAGGATGAGTTCAAGCAGACCGCAGCGTTCCATTTCTATAAAGCCTATGCTCGGAACCGGCGACATCATTATCTTGTTCAGTTCGTCTATGATACGTTCCTGTGAGATGATTCTGATACGATCAGCATTACGACACAATGCCTGTTGCGTACTGTCCTCTATGCGGAAGTTCAACTGCGTCGCAAAACGTATGCAGCGCATCATGCGCAACGGGTCGTCGCAGAAGGTCACGTCCGGATCAAGCGGCGTGGCTATAAGGCCATCTTCCATGTCCCACAGACCGTCGAACCTGTCTATGAGACGTCCGAAATGCTCTCTGTTCAACTGTATGGCCAATGCGTTTATGGTAAAGTCACGCCTATCCAGATCGTCCTCGAGGGAGCCGTCTTCCACCACCGGTTTGCGACTGTCACGGGAATAGCTTTCGCGCCGCGCCCCCACGAACTCAACCTCCTCATCGTGCCATTTCACCTGTGCTGTGCCGAAATTTCTGAACACGGAGACATGTGCCCAACGCCCCAGTCTGCGCCCGAGAGCCTTGGCCAGGCGTATGCCTGGGCCTGCACCCTCTGATGCGCCAGTGTCTGCTATTGTCGGGTCTACAACCACGCAGTCTATGTCTTTCGACGGGCGTTCAAGAAACAGGTCACGCACATATCCGCCTACGACATAGCACTCCAGCCCCAGTTCATCTGCCGTTTCTGAAATGCGGCGGAATATGGGCTTGTCCAGCAGTTTGTGCAAATCATCATCTGTCAATTGGAGCATTGCTGTAGGATCATTTGTTTAGTTTCATGTGGTCTTCCTGCAACTTGCGTTCAAAAAAGCGTGCTTTCACAGACAGTCTTTTCCACTCCTCGCCAGTAGCTCCGCCCATGCTGTCCCGTGCCGCAACCATTTCCACACTGTCAAGCAACAATATGCCCTGTGCACGGGTTTCCAAGGCTGTCGGGAACCGTCGTCTCATGCTCAGTATGCTGTCCCTCGCAGCGTCGTAGCGACCGTCCGTCAGGTGCAATCGCGCACGCTCCAGCACCTTCGAAGCCTGTTCCTCTACTGAAAATCCGCCGCATGCCGACATTGCGGACACGGACGCTATAATAATAAATATGTGAAACAATCTCATATTCTTCCTCCTATCTGCTATCTGCGACGTCCGAACAGATCTTTCATGCCGTCCATATCAAAGCCCAGCGACACTCGCATTGTCTGATCCAGAGGATTGCCCTGTGCCGTGGCAATGCAGTATGCAGCATCGACAGTGAAGACACTCATGTGAAAGCCGGCACCCACTGTGAAGTACTGGCGGTTGCCCTTCTGCGGACTTTCGTAATGATAGCCGGCACGAAGCATGAAACGGTCGTTGTACGTATATTCCGCGCCGAAGCTCCATCTGAGTTCCTGCATTTCCTCCTTGAATCCTCCGGGAGCATCGGCAAAACTCTTGAACACACCGGCTATGGAACCTACGGCATAGTAGTCCTCCTCAAGACGTCTCTCGTAGTCTTCTGACGATTCTTCCTCACCCTGTACGGGCTTTGTGGGAATGCACAACTTGTGCACTTCGGCGCCGAAAGAGAATCTGTTAAACTCGTCTACGGGCACCGTCATGTTCACACCCAGGCGCAGCGTAGCTGGTAAAAATTCTGAATGTGTGCTGTTGCCCATGTTTATCTTGGAACCGATATTGTTCAAGGCAAGCCCCCACGACATGCTGCACTCGCGGTTGCCAATGAGGAAATATCCCTGCCTGTACATTGTTATGTCCGCTGCAAATGCCTTTCCGAGTGCCGCTTCCTGTGACGGGTCGTAATTCATGTTAGACAAGATGAAGCGCATGCCTACGCCCATGGAGAATGTCTGCGAGAG
>CAMWRK010000027.1 GCA_947176655.1 uncultured Prevotellaceae bacterium
GCCAACATAGAACTGCTGCTGGACTACTGTCTGCGTTTCTACGAACGTCAGTTCTCTACGCGTGAGACGGTGAACAATGACATCCTTACACGTTTTGAGCAACTTATCAACAAATATTTCGACGCAGGGCATGCAGGTTTCTCCGGCCTGCCTACGGTAAAGTGGTGCGCCTCGGAACTGTGTCTCTCGCCAAACTATTTCGGAGACCTGATAAAGAAGGAGACAGGCCGGACAGCACAGGAGCATATTCAACTCAGACTTGTCGGACTGGCCAAGGAACTGCTGCTCAGTCCCAAACGGACAATATCGCAAGTCTCCTACGAGCTTGGCTTCCAATATCCCCAGCACTTCACGCGCCTTTTCAAGAAAGTTACGGGCATGACACCAAACGAATACCGCGAACGTTCCGGTGTTTAGTCCGTATGTTTGCTTTTTCTGTATTCCATATTAGCGTAGTGTTTGATGGTATTTGACCGATGCCCTCAGTGCAAAAAAAAAACGATTTTCTGCTGAGTTCTTTCCTGCTTTCCGTATTGACTGGTTGTGCTTGGGTACTTTTGTAGACCGTTCGTAGATAATTGGTATTTCTTTTGAATATTTAGTCCTAAATGTTTTGGTACTTATTAATTAATATAGTAACTTTGTCTTCACTTGGAGTAATTGTGCACTGGCGAATATGCTGACAAATAATCAAATGCGATATAAAATAACTGCCACAATGTTTGACGGTTCCGATTATTTTGTTAGCAAGCAAGCAAGCAAGCAAGCAAGCAAGCAAGCAAGCAAATATACATTACTATATAATAAGCGCGAGAGAGTATCGCGTGTTTTTGCAAGTTTCCGGTTCCCTGACGAATTGACATGCGTCAGGGAACCGGAGACTTGCTGTGTGTGGCACAGTCTTCTGCGAGGATAATAATAACTTTAATCAATACATTTAATCACACAATCATCATGAAAAAGATTATGCCTTTTTTGATGCTTCTCTTTGTGTTTGTGGGAGGAGTATGGGCACAAGACCCGGTACCGGGGAAATGGTACCGAATCAAAGACAACACGAGTAACAAGTACCTTACCATCACTACTTATGATGCAGAGAGTAGTGGTCGTTTTGGTACAGTACCTGTTCTGGAGAAGGACGAAAGTAATCCGGGACAGGTGTGGGAGCTGGTAGCTACCGGCACGGAGAACCAGTACAAAATCAAATCAATAGACGGCTATTATCTGCAGTGTCGTGCATGGAATTGTGATGCTGTTTCTACTGGTGGTAGCAATATAATTATAGAGGTTGCAGATGATGGATATTATCTGAGGAAAAACACAGCCTCTTACTTTAAGGTTCAAAATCTTGATAATGATGGTATACATCCTTTTTGTGATGGTGACGCTAATAGTAAGGCATCGTGGACTTTCGAGGAGGCCGCAACATCTACTTATACCTATGGTTATACATATAATGGTAACAGCACTGGTCTTTCTGAGGAAGCAACTGGTGTCATTGGCTTAAATTTCTCTTTTGCTTCTCCTAAGAGCATTCCGGATTTCACAAAAGCAATATTGCCCGACCGTGCGGTTACCGCAGATGACAACAATACAACGATTGATGTTGTGTTGGAAAACGATTTGCCGTTCGAGGTGTCTGAAAGCTATGAGGGAGCCACGTGGTACTACATGAATCTCCGCAGAAGTGATACCAACGAAAAATGGGTGGTACATTCAGAGACTGTTCCCTATCCCAATCTCGCACGCACTCAGCGTGTCTGGGAAACTCCGGCATTGTGGGCTTTTGTGGGCAATCCGATTGACGGTATTCAGGTGCTGAACAAGATTGCCGGTGAAAAACAAACCTTGGGATATGACGATGCGGCTGGTGAGGCTGCTGTCCACATGATGGAGGGAACCACATCTTGGGTTATCGGTAAGGCAGGCAACGATGGCGGCTTCACATTGCACATTCCTGTGGATGAAGACCAGCAGAATGATCACTTGTATGTACACGACCTGAACAGTACGTTGAAAATATGGAACAGCACTTACGCCAAGACCGATAATGGTTCCGTATTCCATGTGCAGGCCGAGAAGGAAGTCTTCTTCCAGAGGTGGGGCAACTTCTTCCCGTGGACAACAGAGGAACTGGGACGAAATGACGTTCCGGAAGGTGTAAATTTCTGTACTGGCTATGCTGAAGACGATGAGAACCATAGCTTTAGAAAGGCGGAGGAGCAAATCAAAGCCATTGGAGGTGACATAACCGTTACCTTTACATATAAGAGTGGCAGTCATATGCTGAAGATTGCCGGTGTCGACATAGTGGGTGCCGATGGCAATGTGGTGAAGTCCGATTATCATGAGGGCAAGGCCGGAGGACAGCATGCCAATAATAAGTATACTTTAAGTGATGTACCCGAAGGCACATATACTATGCGTTACTTTGTCGTTCATTGTCCTGACGGCTCGACAAGCAATCATGATCTGACCCAGACAAACGGCGAAATCATCGTTACCGGTGCAGACCTTGCCGAAATACATTCGTTCACGTATAGATTCACGCTGAACGGAGACATAAAGGTGACAGAGGAACATACCAATGATGTCAATATCGGGGATGCGTATCCGGAAATAGACTCGCAGTTCCCCTACGGTATTGCCACACCGGCAACGCCTACAGGAACAATAACCTACGAAGATGTGGTAAATGGCGTGGGTGTCAAGATTATTGAGCTCGAAGAGAATCTGCCGTTTACCAAGTCTACAGACTTTGCATCGGCCACGTGGTACTACATGAACATCCGCAGCAACAACAAGAAATGGGTGGCACATTCTGAGACGCTGCCGTATGTCCCCAGTGCTACCCGCACTCCTGATTATAGTGGTCAGTGGGCCTTTGTGGGTGATCCGTATAGTGGATTCAGTGTCTTGAACAGAGCTGTCGGCGAGGGATATACCCTTGGACATGAAGGTGACGTAAATGCCTCCACTGTGTACATGAAGGAAGGAACTACAGTCTGGACTCTCGCAGAGGGAACAGAGGGTTTTGTCTTGAAAATACCCGGAACAGATAACTGTGTAAATCATTTCAGCTCAAGTAGCCTTAAAACGTGGAGATCTTCATTGGCTCCTGCAGACCGTGGTTCTGCGATAAACATTGAGCCGGTAAACAATGACAGTCATACATGCTATCTGACATGGGGCAACCATTTCCCATGGACAACGGATGATGTTACCGATGCCCCTGTCAGTGTTTGTTCTCATAATGATGGTGCAGAGCATGTCCTGAGAAAGGGCGAGACAGGAATAGATGCCATTGGAGGTGACGTCACTGTGACGTTTACTTACACGAGTGGCGGCAGCATGTTGGTGATTAACGGTGTTGACATTGTGAATGGCAGCGGAGAGGTTGTCTATCACGATTACCACATGGGCACAACCGGCAATAACAGCGAGAATAATGTATATACCCTGACAAATGTCGCTGCCGGTACATATACTATGCGCTATTTTGTCTGCGAAAAGAAAACGGGAGGTAATTCACATAACCTGGCCAATACAAATGGTCAGATTACGATTACCGGTGCTGACCTTTCCGGTGTAAGTGTCGTGTACAGATTCACCATCGATGGTATAGAAAAGGCCACTGAGACTCAGACCGGTATTGATCCGAATGCAGCATATCCAGACATAACGTCAACGTTCCCCTATGGCATCGCCACTCCAGACAGGCCTGTCGGAGTTGTCGGCCATGAACTCGTTAATGGTGTAGCTACCAGGACAATAGAGCTTCAGCACAATACTCCTTTCGACAGGTCAGAGGATTTCGCCACTGCTAAATGGTATGTGGTTGATATGCACGGAAATATCTCCGATAATACGAGATATGTCTGGACATATTACAATGATGGAGGTGCCAATGTCCGCTTGCCGGGAGAAGACGCCAAGCAAAGTGAGTTGTTCGGAGACGAGAAACTGTGGTGCTTCATTGGCAATGCCTATGACGGTTTCAAGATATACAACAAGGCTGCCGGCGATGGACTGACTCTGAATAAACCGGCTGATGGTAATACAGCGGCTACTATGTCAGATGCAGGACAGGCAACTTGTTATCTGCTTACACCAACAGGAAGCACCTATAGCAGTTTAAGCGGAGCGATATGTTTCAAGCCGGTAGGTCATACTTACTATCTGAACGAACAGCATGATCCGAAGACGCTTTGTGGCTGGAGTGCGAATGACGAGGGTTCTTCATGCCGCATCTATGCTCCCACGGATTTCGTGAAGGAGACATTCGATGCAGAGTTTGATGTGAATATTCCTGCATTCGGTGTAGTGGGTTCGAACCGTGCCTTGACTCAGGGCAGATACGATGTGCTTCGTCCTGCATTGGAGGCTATCCAGGCAGACGCATGGAACACAGAGGCTATAACGCCCGAAGTATCGGAGGCTCTGCATGCGCTGAAGACAACCGAGAGGATAGCATTGCGTGACGGAGGTTACTACTTCATAAAGAATACCGGTGATGGCGGAACTTCCGCAGGCAGTACCAACAATTCGAATTGGTATGTCACGTATGGGGACAACGAGAGCGATTTCAAGGCAATTGCATTGGCAGACGGCGAGAAACTCGGTGCAAAGCATGTCTGGAAATTTGAGGCTGCCGAAATCAGCGAATCAGTCCAGGGCTTCAAGCTCTTCTCTTGCAACCTCGGCAAGTATGCATCTCTTTCCGATGCACCAGCTGTGTCTCAGGTAGCATCCGAGGAGGGAACGGCATTCTCGTTCACGCGTCAGGCAAACAGCTATGCCAATACAATCAAGGAAGCTGATACACGTATAATGAGAACCGAAAACAATGGTGCCATTAACTATTGGAATGTTGAAAGCGATGAGACCTGGTACGTTATCGAGGCTGCAAACCTTGACATCGTTGTTGGCGATGCAGAATATGCTACCATCCATCTGCCATTTGCCGTGACAGTGCCCGAGAGTCTCAGAGCCTATGCCGTGACTGTCGTGGGTGGCGAAACCGCCACGTTGATGGCTCATGACGCTATTCCTGCCAACACCGGTGCTATCCTGAGAGGTACAGGTACACATACTCTGACCATTACCGATGATGAGGCATCAGGTTGGGAAGACAATATGCTTCTTGGATCCAATGTCACCACGTATGTTGAGGGCAACAGTTATGTGCTTTCAAATCCGGATAGCGGTATAGGTCTGTATAGGGCTACTCTTAACAAGGACGCTGATGGCGCAACCGGCACTACCCACTTCAAGAACAATGCCAACAAGGCTTATCTGCCCGGAACTGCCGCACCTGCCGGTGCACGTTTCTTCCTCTTTGATAAGAGCGGTGAGACAGCCATAGAGAACGTTGCCGGTACGGAGAATGCCGCCGATGCAGTGATCTATGACATTGCCGGACGTCGCGTGGAGAAAGCCGGTAAAGGCCTGTACATAGTGAACGGCAAGAAGATAATCCGGTAAAATATCTGAAAGAGGTAAATTTAATATAGTTTAGTTATATGGTGAGGGGCTTCGGCTCCATGTCCTTTCCCTGTTCCGTTGCCGTGAGGCATCGGACAGGGCGGACGGACAGAACATAACCAAAGACACGCCAATCAATTAAAGAATTATAGAATTATGAAGAAGACATATATCAATCCATCTGTAGAGGTAATTGATCTGGGTGCAGAATGCATATTGGCCGCAAGCGAAATCAGTGTCAACCCGGACAAGGAAGTTGATACGGATACCGATGACGGCCAGCTTGGCCGTGAAGAGGCCGGCTCTGCCAACAACATCTGGGGACAGGGCTGGTAGGTCTTGGTGACAGATGTAATATCAGAAAACGCCGTGGTGCACAATTGTGTGGCCACGGCGTTTTCTGATGTATGTTCGCTTTCCTATTCTGTACGTTTTGTCATACATATATCTTTTCTTGGCACTTTGTCCCATGAGAAATGGGGCAGCAGTTCCGCTGGCGTCATTGGCAACGGTTCTGGGACGAGTCCTGCGAGGTATGCCAACTGTCCGGTTATCTCCTGTGGAGATATGCCGCAGGCACGCAGATAGCCTATGTCCATGCTTTTGTCCCGTTTGCACAGGCGTTGTCCGGTAGCGTTGCATAGTAGCGGGTGGTGCGTGAAGCGTATGGCTTCGCTGTCTGTGGCAGTGGGGGGGAAGAGCAGTTCTCGGAGGTGAATCTGTTGCGGTGAGGAGAGCAGAAGGTCGCGTCCCCTTACAATCTCCGTTACACCTGTCAGCGCATCGTCAACGACGACAGCCAGCTGGTAGGCCCAAGCACCGTCCCTGCGGCGCACGATGTAGTCACCGCAGTGTATGGCAAGATTCAGATTGTGATCCCCATAGTGTCCGTCGCGGAAAGGTATCACCCTGTCCGGAACCATGAGGCGTGTTGCTGCCGGGGCGTTGTGCGGCATATTGCATGTACCGCCATCATGCCATTTGCTGTTGTCGGTTCCGCTGCGTGGACGGCATGTTCCACGGTAGACCACACGCCCGTCGGTCTCGTGGGGTGCTTGTGTGGCCATTATGTCTGCACGTGTGCAGTAGCACGGATAGGTAAGTCCCATGTCGGTCAGCCGGGACAGATATTCCGCGTATATGTCGCTGCGTTGGCTCTGCCATACTGGAGTGTCGTCCCATGGCAGGCCGAGCCATTGCAGGTCGTCCATGAGCTGCATGGCATATTCACGCCTGCTGCGTTGCGGGTCAAGATCCTCTATGCGCAATAGCCAGCGGCCATTACGGCTTCGTGCCGAAAGCCACGAGAGCAGGGCGCAGAACACGTTTCCGAGGTGCATGCGTCCGGTAGGAGATGGTGCGAATCTGCCTGTTATCATGTTATTAAAGACACTCGCCGGCCACGTGATGGGTCGGCGAGTGCGGTTATATATATGTCAGGTCTGTGTTTACATCATTCCGCCCATACCCGGGGCACCGCCCATTGGCATTTCGGGCTTGTCCTCCTTGGCTTCGCAGATGACGCACTCTGTGGTCAGGAACATGCCTGCTATGGAAGCGGCGTTCTCCAGTGCCACGCGTGTCACCTTGGCCGGGTCTATGATGCCGGAAGCTTTCATGTTCTCGTACTTGTCCTCGCGGGCGTTGTAGCCGTAGTCGCCCTCGCCGGCACGTACCTCGTTGACCACCACGCTGCCCTCCAGACCAGCGTTCTCAACAATCTGGCGCAGTGGCTCCTCGATGGCGCGGCGCACGATGCGTATGCCTGTCTGCTCGTCGGTGTTGCTGCCGGTGAGAGAGTCCAGTGCCTTTTGGGCGCGGATGTATGCTACGCCGCCGCCTGGGATGATACCTTCCTCAATGGCTGCACGTGTTGCGCACAGGGCATCGTCCACACGATCCTTCTTCTCCTTCATCTCCACCTCGGAGGGAGCACCTACGTAGAGTACTGCCACACCGCCTGCCAGCTTGGCCAGACGCTCCTGCAGCTTCTCCTTGTCATAGTCGCTGGTAGTGTTGGAGATTTCATTCTTTATCTGAGCCACGCGGTCGGCAATCAGCTGCTTGTCGCCGTGACCGTTCACGATAGTGGTGTTGTCCTTGGTTACGGTCACCTTGTCGGCAGAGCCAAGCATCTCTATGGTGGCCTGTTCCAGTTTCAGACCCGTGTCCTCGCTTATCACCAGACCGCCGGTCAGAGTGGCGATGTCCTGAAGCATGGCCTTGCGGCGGTCGCCGAAGCCCGGTGCCTTGACAGCGCATATCTTCAGTTGTCCGCGCAGACGGTTTACAACCAGAGTGGTCAGTGCCTCAGAGTCAACATCCTCGGCGATTACCAACAGAGGACGCCCGGTCTGTACGGCAGGCTCCAGAATGGGCAGGAAGTCCTTCAGGTTGCTTATCTTCTTGTCGTAGATGAGGATGTAGGGGTTCTCCATCTCGCAGTTCATCCTCTCTGTGTTGGTTACGAAGTATGAAGACAGATAGCCGCGGTCGAACTGCATACCCTCGACAACGCCGATGGTGGTGTCACGGCCTTTGGCTTCTTCTATGGTGATGACGCCGTCCTTGCTCACCTTCTGCATGGCGTCGGCCAGGAGTTGTCCGATTTCGGGATCGTTGTTAGCGCTCACGGTGGCAACCTGCTCTATCTTCTGGTAGTCGTTGCCCACTACCTCGGCCATGTTCTTGATTTCCTCCACCACGGTAGCCACGGCCTTGTCAATGCCGCGCTTCAGATCCATGGGATTGGCACCGGCGGCCACATTCTTAAGCCCCTCGCGGACGATGGCCTGTGCCAGTACGGTTGCTGTTGTCGTGCCGTCGCCTGCATCATCTCCGGTCTTTGATGCCACACTCTTCACCAGCTGTGCGCCGGCGTTCTGGAAGGGGTCTGCCAGTTCTATCTCCTTGGCCACGCTGACACCGTCCTTGGTAATCTGCGGAGCACCGAACTTCTTCTCTATGATGACATTGCGTCCCTTGGGGCCGAGAGTTACCTTTACTGCGTTTGCCAGGCTGTCCACGCCCTGCTTCATCAGGTCGCGAGCCTCTATGTTGAATTTAATGTCTTTAGCCATTGTCGTTGTGTTTTAGTGTTGTTGTCTGTTGTTTGTAATAATTACTCTGGGTTTCGTGAACACTTATCCCAATATTGCCACCACGTCGCTTTGGCGCATGATGAGGTACTTGTTACCCTCGTGCTCTATCTCGGTGCCTGCATATTTGCCGTAGAGCACACGGTCTCCCGCCTTCAGAACCATTTCCTCGTCCTTTGTACCGTTACCTACGGCAACGATGGTGCCTTGCAGGGGCTTTTCCTTTGCAGTGTCCGGAATGATGATGCCCCCGATTGTCTTTGTCTCTGCTGCAGCCGGCTCGATGAGCACGCGGTCTGCCAATGGTTTGATGTTCATAGTTGCTGTTATGTTATATTGTTATATATGTTTACAGTCTACACCCGATATGTCGCCAATAGCATGCCAAAGGCCGGGTGACGGACAAATTGTCAGTATTCTCCGCTTTTGCTTCCGTTGGACGTGACAATATTGCAAAGTGCGGCGTGTAGGTATCCCCGATAAAAATAAATGCTGTTTAGGACAATATCGCTCCAAAGGAAAAATATTTGTTCCGCTGATGCAGGAATCTTAATGTTTTTATATAAATTTGTTCACACATTATAATATATAATGGTATAGAGAATATGGGTCACAGAGCGTGGCCTGACACATGCAATACGGAAACGAATGATGATAAGGGAATATATGGTCACAGGCCGTGCCAATGCCACTACACGTCAGGGCAGCCCCTATGCTTTGCTGAAGGTGGCCGATGCTGAACAGTCGTTCACGATCTCGGTGTGGGACGTGGCGCAGGACATGCCGCCTTTCCCCGGACAGCTGGTACAGTTTGTGCAGATAAAGGATTTCGGTGGCAAGAAATCGTGCTCGTTCACAGACATGAACGTCGGTCTCATGGCTGACGAGAAGCATCCGCTGTACGGACTGATTCCGCGCCCGATAGAACGTGCGGTGTGGGACAGCACCGTGGAGCGGCTTTTGGAATACTGTACGGACGAAACACTGATGCCGATAATACGTTCCTTTGCGGAAAAGCTTTACAGACCGTACAGCGAGTATCCGGCAGCCACGACGGTGCATCATGCCTACCCCGGCGGTCTGCTGAACCACACTCTCCAGATGCTGCACATGCTTGACGGCCTGTATCCGTGTCTGCCCTACGCCATCAAGGTGGAACGCTGCATACTGGCCATACTGTTCCATGACTATGGCAAGGTGTACGAGTACAACAGGCAGGGCGACACCCAGACGGACATGTATCTGCTGGGGCACATCTATCTTGGGGCGCACAAGTTGCAGAACGTACTGGAGCAGCACGGAGTGGAGCCGGAGGAGGTGAAGCGCATAGTCCACTGTGTACTGGCACATCACGGCCAGCGCGAATACGGCAGTCCGGTTCTGCCATGTACGCAGGAGGCAGCCATAGTGACATATCTGGACAATATTTCGGCCAAAGTGGATGCCATGGAAGGCTGTCCCGACGGCGATTACGTTCCGGCCATAAGCACACATGTCGTCAAAGGCTGATGATGTTGCCGCCACGTGTTGATAATTGAAGAAACTTAATCAAATACCTATTCAAAATGAAAAGAATCCTATTCTTACTGTGCATGATGCTGACCGTTGGCAGCGTCTGTGCCCAGCAGTTCCGCAAAGGTGCCCTTTACCATGTCAAGGGTATTCCGGTGGAGTATGAGGGGCAGTTGTTCATAATGGACGAACTGTCCGGATCGTGGCGGTTCATAGATCCGTTCAGACAGCATGCCCTGCGCGTGGGCGAGAAAGGACTGGCCTATGGCGAGGTGAACGGCAGTGATGAATTGCAGAAATGGACACTGACGGAACTGGCACCGGGCAGGTACAGTGCCGTGCCTACGAACAAGACTTCGTTTCAGGCTCTCAAAAAGGGAGTGACCATAGAGGAGGCAGATGCTTTCGGCAGCGATGACAACTGTACCTACCGCTTCCGCAGCGTGGAGAATCCGGACATGGTGCTTGGCAACGGCGATGACGGCGGAAACAACGCCCGCATACGCCGTGAGAAACAGGACACTCTCAACCGGGGGCAGTATTGGAGCATCAAGACCCTTGCACCGGGACGTCACCTCGTGAGCGGAGCTTTCTATGACACTTATTTCGACGATGGAGGCGACAATGCCAGCATAACATGGCTGTTGCAGTGGGCCGCCAACCCGGCCAAGCCCGGTAATGCGCTGATGAGTATAGAACCTGTCAAAGGACGTAAGGGAGTGTATCGTGTTGTCTCTGCCAACAAGGGGCGTATGTTCCGTGCCGAGGACGGTATGATGAAAATAACCGGTATAGATGACAGCGACGCTGCATCGTGGTTCACCATAGAGCAGGTAGACAAGCCGAAGATTTCTTCTCCTGCGTGGGAGGACGAGACAGTCTTCGACATCAACAAGCTGCCGGGCGTGGCCACATACATGCCATACGCCAGCGAGGCGGAGATGAAGGCTGATGACGACTACTACCGTACTCCGTGGACAGAGCCTGCAAGCTCGCTCTACAAGTCATTGGACGGCACCTGGAACTTCTGGTTTACAGCCGTTCCGGAGAATGGTAGAACGACAATCTCCGGCGATGTGGAACTGATGGATGTCCCTGCCTTCGAGGCTGCCATGGCATGTGCCTCCGGCAAAGGTGCGGCAGCGGACACCATTCCGGTGCCTTCGTGCTGGGAAATGCAGGGATATGACCGTCCAATCTATTGCAACGTGGAGTATCCTCACGGAAACACACCGCCATTCATAAAGGCACGTCAAGGATACAACGACGGTGGCAAGAACTATGCCGTCAATCCCGTGGGTACGTATCACCGCAGTTTCGACCTGCCCGAGGGCTGGGATAAGCATCGCACCATCATACACTTCGGTGGCATATATTCCTGTGCCCAGGTATGGCTCAACGGCAAGTTCGTGGGCTACACCCAGGGAGCCAACAATGTGTCGGAGTTCGACCTGACCCCATTGCTGCGTACCGGACGCAATGACCTTGTGGTGCAGGTTCACCGATGGTGCGACGGCTCCTATCTGGAGTGTCAGGACATGTTCCGCATGAGCGGCATATTCCGCAGCGTATATATATATAATGTACCTGTGAGGAGCATCCGCAACCATGTAGTGCAGACAGGAATCAGCGGACGCGACGGCATTGTCGGCGTGAATGTCTTTACTGATGTCCCTGCCGTGGCCAAACTGTATGCTCCCGGAGGACAGCTTGTGGGAGAAGACGGCTTCAAGGACGGCAAGGTGCGTTTTCTTGTGAAGGATGCCATGCTGTGGACGGCAGAGACGCCGGACCTCTACACGCTTGACATAATACAGAAGGACGGAAACGGCAAGGATGTTATGGCATTCTCCACCAAGGTGGGCATACGCGAGGTGCGCATCATGGGTTCGCTGCTTTATGTCAACGGCAGGCGTGTGATCCTGAAAGGTGTCAACCGCCACGACACGCATCCTGTTCTGGGACGTGCTGTCAGTGTGGAGAGCATGCAGAATGATGTCCTGATGATGAAGCGCAACAATATAAACACCATTCGCACGAGCCACTATCCTAACGACGCACGCATGTACTCCATGTTCGACTACTATGGCTTGTATTGCTGCGATGAGGCTGACCTGGAAGACCATGCCAACCAGTCCATATCTTCCATGAAGTCATGGATACCTGCTTTCGTTGACCGTATTGCCCGCATGGTAAGCCGCGACATCAACCATCCCAGCGTTATAATGTGGTCGCTGGGCAACGAGGCCGGTGCCGGCTCCAACTTCAAGGACTGCTACGAGACGGCGCACCGTATGGATCCGACACGCCCCGTCCACTACGAGGGCACCCGGATAGACCGCGACTTCGGTGGCAGCGCATATTCCGATTTCTATTCCAAGATGTATCCTGGTATGGACTGGATGTACCGCAACACCAGCAACATGGACAAGCCGATGTTCCTCTGTGAGTATGCCCATGCCATGGGCAATGCTATAGGCAACTTGCCGGAGTACATGGCCTGCATGGAGCAGAGCAACTCCACCATAGGCGGCTGCATCTGGGACTGGGTGGATCAGGCCATATACGAGCCGCGTGAACTGAAGGACGGTGTGCGCCGCCTGCATACCGGTTATGACTTCCCCGGCCCGCATCAGGGCAATTTCTGTTCCAACGGCATTGTTACCGCCGATCGCCGTCAGACCGCCAAGCTGGCAGAGGTGAAGCATGCCTATCAGTATGTCAAGTTCTCGTATTCTCCGGGCAGCCTCACATTGCGCAACGCCTACGCTTTCCGCTCCCTCCGCGGACTGAAGGCCGAGGCGCAGATTGTTGTGGACGGTAAGGTTAGGAAGACCGTTACCGCCATGCTTGGCGACATCACGCCCGGCGACAGCGTGGCGATAGCCATTCCCGATGCCAGGTACACCGCCAAGGCTGCGGCCAAGGGTCAGCATGTAGTGCTCAATGTGCGCGTCATGGATACCGAGGCTACACGCCATGCACCGGCAGGTCATGTCGTGGCTCATTACGGAGTAGAACTGACTAAGGTTGCCGCCCTGCCTGTACTCGCAAAGGGCGGAAAGACCGCCCATCCGCAGTTCGTGTTCCAGAATCACCGCTGGATTGAGAACGACCGTCTGGCCGACACACGCAGTGAGGACAAGGCTGACTGTCACATATCCTACGAATATCTCAAGGACGGCAGCGTGGACATGATTGTCAGGATAACGCCTAAGAATGACAATCTGCGCCGTGTCGGCGTGGCAGCCGAACTGGATACCGTGTTCAGCAATGTCAGCTACTACGGTTACGGTCCCTACGAGAACTATCCTGACCGTATGGCCGGCGTACTCGTGGGCAACTATAGCGGCAAGGTTGCCGTATTCAATGCCGACGGCACGCTTCCCGAAGGCAGCCTCATGGAGCCGTATATCAACCCGCAGACCACAGGCGACCGTCTCGTCTACGGCTTCACGCTTACCGACAGCAAGGGACACGGCTGGCGCATGGAGTGTCCGGAAGGTATCTATTTCAGTGCCAACCGCTATACTGATGCCGACCTCATGAACGCACGCCACACATGGGACATCACTCCGCGTCCCTACATCTGGCTGCAACTGTGCATGGATATCCGCGGTCTGGGCAACGCCTCCTGCGGCCCCGGCCCGATGCAGAAGTACATCATCGATGGCAAACAGACCTATGAGTTCCGTGTACGCATGAAGAAGATATGAATGCAGGGTGGGGCTGTCTCCACTGAACGACACGCATAAACTGAATCGGTCATTAGAAACTACTCTTGATAGCTTTCTAATGACCGATTCGTATTCATGGTATGCTACCATGAAGATGTTGGTTCCTTTGGATTTTGTCCGATATTTGCGTTTTATTCCTTGGGATTTTGTCCGATATTTGCGTTTTATTCCTTTGGATTTTTGCAAAACGTTGACTATCTTTGCAATCCAAACCAATCAATAGACCATGACATATCTTGCAAGAAACATAGATGCCGAACTCCAGAAATGGAAGGAATCGCCGCGCCGTAAGCCACTTCTCGTGCGTGGCGCCCGACAGGTAGGCAAGTCTTGGGCCATTAGACACATGGGAGAGACGTTCAGGCATTATCTTGAAATCAACCTTGAAGAGGAAAAGGATCTGTGCAGGCTTTTTGAAGAGATTCCGGATGTAAGAGAACTCAGCCAACGTCTGGGTGCAGTGCATAATGTGCAGGTAATCCCGGGAGAGACTCTACTGTTCATTGACGAGATCCAGAATTGTCCGGCAGCATTGAAGAGCCTGTGGTTTTTCAAAGAGAATTACCCGGAGCTGCATGTCGTGGCGGCTGGATCGCTTCTGGAGTTCGCATTGAATGAGATCCCTTCCTATGGAGTCGGACGTGGCAGGTC
>CAMWRK010000028.1 GCA_947176655.1 uncultured Prevotellaceae bacterium
ACGTATTCCTTGAAAAAAAGTCCTACGATACCTATGGGTATCATGCTGACAAGGATGGCCAGGATGTAGCGTCGTTCTTGGCTGAGGAGCGGTGCACGGGTATCAATGAGTCCACGCAGCAGCCACTCTATCTCGTGTCGCAGGATAACGAGTGTGCTGAGCACTGTGGCTACATGGACGGCAATGGTAAAAGTGAGGCTTTCTTCTCCGTCTATGCCGAAGAGTGCGCTTGCTATGGCCAGATGTCCGCTGCTGCTTACGGGCAGATATTCCGTAAGCCCTTGGAGCAATCCCATTAATAGGGCTTGTATTTCTGTCATTGTTGTAATGTTTTTTGTCTGTGTTTTCTATGTGGAATCGATTTATTCGCGGTTGTCGCTTTTGCCTCCGTACATGATACCGAGGATGATGAATATGAATCCGGCAAAGCATACTGCCGGAGCCAGCTTTATGCGCCGTGCGCTGAAGATTTCCGGATTGAAGAAGTCTTCGGTGCTGCCGCTGCCGCTCATCAGTATGAGTCCAAGGATGACTATTACCATGCCTATGGCCAGGAGAATGTAGTTCTTTTTGTTGAAAGCCAGGTGATTCATTGTGATACAGGTGATTATTTGTCGGTTACTACTTGTAAAGGTCGCGTTCACGCATTCTCAGGAAGCGTGTGACGCTGATGTATGTACATGTTTGTGTAATGAGCAGGGCAAAGGCAAGCACGCTTACGGCCATAATGGCAATGTTGCGTCCTGGCATGAACTGGTTCAGTTCCGTGTCAATGCCAGTTGCCCAGTGTATTAATGAAAAAAGGATGCTGTCGGCAATGGCTGTAGCGGCAAGACCCATATACAGACTGTGCAGCATGAAGGGTCGGCGTATGAACCCCCAGCCGGCTCCCACCAGTTTCATTGTATTTATGATGAAGCGGCGGCTGTATACACAGAGATGGACGGTATTGTTTATAAGACTGATGCAGACGACGGACAGCACTGCGGTGATGACAAACAGGATGATGGTGATTGTGTTTAGATTCCTGTTCAGACTCTTCAATAGCTCGTTTTGGTATATTACATCGGTAATGGCAGACTCCTCCTGCAGGTCGTCTACAATCCAACTGATGCTGTCGCTGCACACGTAATCTGGCTGCAACCCCAGTTCCATGGATATGCTGAACGGATTTCCTCCCAAAAACTCCACGGGATCTATGCCCATGGCATCTATATGTTCGCGGAGAGCCTGCTCGCTGCTGATGTAATTGACATGATGAACATATTCCTTCTCCGCAAGCCGTTCTTCTATGGCATGGGCATCGGTCGGGACGGTGCCGTCTGCCAATACTACGGTCACTGTCATGTCTTTGCGCACATAGTCCCGCATTTCACGGGCCGTGAGGACGAAAAGTATCAGTGTGCCCAGTAACAGCAATACCATTGTGGTACTTATGGTACTTGTCAGGAATTGCCAGCGCAGGATGTTATTTCGTTTCATATTGCTATGCCTTTCAATGTCGCGCTGGAACTTTCCGTAATCCTGACTTTGACCGTATCGCCGATGTGGTGGTTGTCACGGTCTATGATGACTACCTTGTTCTGTTCCGTCCGTCCGAACAACTGTTCGCGGCTACGCTTGCTGACACCTTCTATGAGAACATCATACTCCTTGCCTATGCAAAGGCGGTTGCATTCTGCCGAGAGTTCATTTTGCAAGGAGATAAGTTCGTTCAGCCTGCGCACTTTTACTTCTTCCGGAATATCGTCTGCGAGATGTTTGCTGGCATAGGTTCCCGGACGCTCGCTGTACTTGAACATGAAAGCCGAGTCATAGCGGCACTGGCGCATCAGGCTGAGACTTTCCATGTGATCATCCTCCGTCTCGCTGCAATAGCCGGCAAAAATGTCTGTGGTGATGGCGCAGTCCGGAATGATACGGCGTATGGCCTCCACACGTTCCAGATACCATTCACGGGTGTATTTGCGGTTCATCAGTTTGAGTATTCTGTTGCTTCCGCTCTGCACCGGCAGATGTATGTGTCTGCATACGTTCGGTTCCTCGGCTATTACATGGAGTGTCTCGTCACTCATGTCCTTGGGGTGTGAGGTGGTGAACCTTACACGCATTTCGGGTACGGCACGTGCGACCATACGTAGAAGTTGCGGGAAGTCGGTATCACCGTAGCGGTAGCTGTTGACATTCTGTCCCAGAAGCGTGACCTCCTTGAAGTTTCGTTTCTGAAGGTCAAGGCATTCTTTCAATATGCTTTCCACGTCGCGGCTGCGTTCCATGCCCCTGGTGTACGGTACTATACAATAGTGGCAGAAGTTGTTACATCCGCGCATGATGCTGACGAATCCACCGATGTGTCCGGTGTGCAGTCGCTGTGGGATAATGTCGCTGTATGTTTCTGTTAGGGACAGTTCCACATTTATTGCCTTCTGGCCGCATTCCACCTGCGCAATCATATCCGGCAGAGACATATAACTGTCAGGCCCCACAACCAGATCCACTCCGTATTCCTGTATCAGTTTTTCCTTGACACGCTCGGCCATGCACCCTATCACGCCGATGATGAGGCGGTGTTCGTTGCTGCGTTTTTTCTGTATGCTGTGAAGAAACTCCAGACGTGAGAGAATCTTCTGCTCTGCATTGTCCCGTACGCTGCATGTATTGAGGAATATCGCATCCGCCTCTTCCAGCGTTTCACATACCTCGTAGCCTGCCATGCCCATGATTGAAGCAACGACCTCGCTGTCGGCCACATTCATCTGGCATCCGTATGTCTCTATAAGGATTTTTTTCATCTCTTTTAAGCATAAAAGGGAGGTTCGCCTTGTGGCGACCTCCCTTGAAGGTTGGTTGGGCTATCCGGTTTCGAACCAGAACTAAGACGACCAAAATGTCTTGTGCTACCATTACACCATAGCCCAATCCTATGCAAATCATAGCCCGTAGACTTACATTTGCGGTTGCAAAGGTACAAAAAATATTTAGGTTTCTGGCTTTGGCTTATGTTTATTTTACCATTGCTCACCAAATATTTCTGCATCCTCTTATTTATATTAGTAGGTTACATTCCTTTCTGCCGGGAGGAACAGATGGGGTTGGGAAGCCTACTTGACGATGATCAGGAAATACCTTTTCTTTCCCTGCTGTGCCAACAGATATTTGTCGTTCAGCAAATCGCTTTCAGTTATTGTTTTGTCAAAGGCACTCAGCTTCTCTTTGTTGATGGAAACACCGCCGCCTTGAGTCAGTTTGCGCATCTCGCCCTTTGAGGCGAAGCATGCTGTTTCTCCTGCAAGCAGATCAACAGCCTTTATGCCGTCTCCTTTCAGTAGTTCGCGGCTTATCTCATATTGCGGCACTCCGGCGAATACGTCCAGCAGGGTTGCTTCGTCAAGTTTTGCAAGGCTTTCCTTTGTGGCTTTGCCAAAGAGAATGTTGCTTGCTTCAACTGCGGTCTCGTAGTCCTCACGCGAATGTACCATACATGTCACCTCTTCAGCCAAACGTTTTTGCAGTATGCGCTGTCCGGAATCCTGATGGTGTTGTTCAATGAGGCCGTCGATTGTTTCTCTGTCCAGTGAGGTGAATATCTTGATGTAGCGTTCTGCCTCTTCATCACCTACATTCAGCCAGAACTGGTAGAATGTATATGGTGTTGTTCGGTTGCGGTCCAGCCAGATGTTTCCTTGTTCCGTCTTGCCGAACTTTTTGCCGTCGGCTTTGGTTATCAGGGGGCAGGTCAGTGCGTATGCCATGTTGTCGCCACCGAGTTTGCGGCGGATAAGTTCTGTGCCTGTGGTGATATTGCCCCATTGGTCGGAACCGCCCATCTGCAGGCGGCAGTTCTTTTCCTGATACAGATGCAGGAAATCGTAGCCTTGAAGCAGTTGATATGTGAATTCTGTGAAGGACATGCCGTCCTGAAATTCTCCGTTCAGACGTCTCTTAACACTGTCCTTGGCCATCATGTAGTTGACAGTGATGCATTTTCCAATCTCACGTGCGAAGTCCAGGAAGGAGTAGTTCTTCATCCAGTCATAGTTATTGACCAGTTCTGCCTTGTTGGGCGCATCGCTGTCAAAATCCAGGAAACGTGCCAGTTGTTCCTTGATGCAGGCGACATTGTGACGCAATGTCTCTTCGTTCAGCAGGTTGCGCTCCTGACTTTTTCCGCTGGGGTCTCCGATCATGCCGGTGGCACCTCCGATAAGAGCCAGAGGTTTGTGGCCGCAACGCTGGAAATGGCGCAGAATCATCACACCGCACAAGTGTCCGATGTGTAGTGAGTCGGCTGTGGGATCAATGCCGACATAAGCGGTTTGTTGCCCTGAGGCCAGCATCTCTTCCGTACCCGGCATCATCTGGTGGATCATGCCTCTCCATCTCAGTTCTTCAACAAAATTCATCGAATGATTAATTGTTTGGGGTTGTTTTAATGTGTTGCTTAATTGTGTTTGTATAATTTGCGCCACATTAATTATCGTTTCTCTGCGCTCACTTTACCTCCCAGATGTCGTTAGTTTCCAGGAGTTCGGCGAAGGAGTGGTATTTCTTCTGAGCCTTGACTTCCTCTATCTGTGCCTCAACGGCGTCGTTATAGGTGGGTGCCTCGACATCGCGTATCACACCCAAGGCAATCGGGAAACCGTCTCCGTCTCCCATTAATGCTAACTTAAGTTGAAGAGTGTTGTCCTGACATTTGGCATCATGCACAAGGATATCGTCTATGGTGATGCCGTCTTTTCCAATTTCGACAATCTTTAGGCCAAAACCCTCCTGCACGAGACCGTATTCGTTGTTCTCGCCGAAGACAAGCGGTTGTCCGTGTCTGACGTAGATGGCATTCTTTGCCCGACCGGCCTTGTCGTAGATGCAGTCGTGCGCACCATGGTTAAAGATGACACAGTCCTGCATGATTTCGCAAACCGAGGCTCCCTTGTGGTTATAAGCGGCTTTCAGGATTTCTATGGTTCCGGGTGCATCTGTGGCAACGGCACGTGCAAAGAAATGGCCACGTGCACCGAAGCACAATTCCGCCGGGCGGAACGGATCCTCGACAGTTCCGTATGGACTGCTCTTGCTGACAAAGCCGCGTGGGCTTGTCGGTGAATATTGTCCCTTGGTAAGACCGTATATACGGTTGTTCAGGAGAATCATATTGAGGTCTATGTTCCTGCGGTTCGCATGTATGAAATGGTTACCGCCTATTGCCAGACCGTCACCGTCACCGCTGACCTGCCATACGGTCAGACGCGGATTGGCTACCTTGCAACCTGTTGCTATTGCGGCAGCACGACCATGTATAGTGTTCATGCCGTATGTCGCCATGTAGTGTGGCAGGCGGCTGGAACATCCTATACCGGAAATGACTGCAATGTCTGACGGTGCAACGCCGATTTCCGCCATAGCCTTGTGCAATGAGGCCAGGAAGAAATGGTCACCGCATCCGGGACACCATCTTGGCTGTCCCTTCTTGAAATCCTGAGCTGTGTATGTTGCCATGATTATGTCCTGTGTTATTTGTTTATGATGGAGTTGAACGCCTTTGTCAGTTCTGTAACCTTGAATGGCTGACCCTTTACTTCGTTATATTGCTCGGGGCAGAATCCGTCTATCTTCATACGAAGCCAACCGGCCAACTGACCCATATTCTGTTCCGCAACGACGACTTTGGGATATTTTCTCAGAACCTCAGCTGTATTCTTCGGCAATGGATTGATATTACGGAGGTGTGCCATAGCCACTTTCTTACCTGCATTGCGCATTTCCTCCATGGCTGCGCGCAGATGTCCGTAAGTACCTCCGAAACCGACTATCAGCAGGTCGGCATCATCCTTGTCACCCAGCACCTCAAGATCAGGCACCGGAATGTTGGCAATTTTCTGTGCGCGTTTACGGGTCATCAGATCGTGATTCTCCGGATTAGTACTGATGGCTCCAGTCTTGTCGTCCTTCTCCAAACCACCCAGAATGTGCTCGAATCCTACACGTCCGGGTACAGCCCAATAGCGTGTTCCGTCTTCCTTACGCATATACGGAGTCCATTCCCCGCGCAACTCCTCGGGAACATACGGAGGATTGATGGCAGGATACTTGGAGAGATCGGGCAGACGGAATGCGCCTGAACCATTGGCAACGAAAGCATCGGTCAGAAGAATCACCGGTGTCATGTGCTCCAAAGCCATTTTAGATGCTTCGTATGCGGCATCGAAACAATCAGTAGGACTTGTGGCCGCTATCACCGGTATGGGGCTTTCACCGTTACGTCCAAACAAAGCCTGCAAAAGGTCGGTCTGTTCGCTTTTGGTGGGAAGACCTGTTGCAGGCCCGCCACGCTGTACGTCAAGAATTACCAAAGGAAGTTCCATGATAACAGCAAGGTTCATAGCCTCGCTCTTGAGGCACATGCCTGGACCCGATGTGCTTGTAACTGCCAAGGCACCTGCAAATGACGCGCCAACGCTGGAAGCGCATCCGGAAATCTCGTCCTCACACTGTACGGTAGTAACGCCGAGACTTTTGTGCTTGGACAGTTCGTGAAGAACATCTGTTGCAGGGGTAATCGGGTAAGAACCGAGGAAGAGTTTCAGTCCGGCTTTCTCGGCAGCGGCAATGAAGCCATAGGCAGTGGCCTTGTTGCCGGTAATATCCATATACCGTCCCGGAACCTTGTTCTTGGTTTCGATGCGGTATACATTAGCTACGCTTGAGTGGGTATTGTGTCCGTAATCGTATCCGGCCTGTATTACCTTAATGTTTGCCTCGGCAATCGCCGGTTTTTTTGCAAATTTGTCTTTCAGGAAGTTAAAGGCGACAGACAAGTCGCGGTCAAACAACCAGCACACCAGTCCAAGCGCAAACATGTTGCGGCATTTGTTGATGCTCTTGATGTCCATGCCGGTGTCCTCCAGACATGTCTTTACCATCGTTGTCAGAGGACAGGCAATGACACGATCAGGGTCTATGCCCATCTCGCCAAGATAATCCTCGCTCTTGAATTGAGCTTTTTCCAGATCCTTGGATCCGAAACTGTCGGTGTCTATAATAATCGCCGCATCAGGTTTGGCATAACGGTATTGTGTCTTCAGCGCAGCAGCATTCATTGCCACCAGCACATCGCATAAGTCACCGGGTGTATACACCTGTTCTGCACCGATGTGTACCTGGAAACCGCTGACACCTGTCAGCGAACCTTGCGGAGCGCGAATATCTGCCGGATAGTCAGGAAATGTACTGATACTGTTTCCCACTGTTGCGGATACGGTGGAAAATATATTGCCTGCAAGCTGCATGCCATCACCGGAGTCGCCCGAAAAGCGAACAACTACTGAGTTTCTTTCAGTTATGTTCATGTCGTAAAATAATAATGATGGTACCCCCGCCGGGAATCGAACCCGGATCAAAGGTTTAGGAAACCTTCGTTCTATCCATTTAACTACAGGGGCATCACTGTCACGCTGTGGTGACAGCAATTATGTATTAAAGTGTATTCTGATACAACTTATTTTTTTGACGTAGCGTTCAAAACCAGATATGCTGTCGGTGCAGCGATGAATATTGAACTGAGAGTGCCAAACACCACGCCCAACATCATAGCAAAGCTAAAGCTGATGATGCTTCCTGCTCCGCCACCGATAATGCCAATCAGGAATATGACTGCCAGAACGATGAAGGTTGAAACGGAGGTGTTGACGGTACGGTTCAATGTGCTGTTGACAGAGCGGTTGAACAAGTCATAGTGGTTTTGTGTGGGATGCAGACCCAGTTCTTCGCGGATACGGTCGAATACTACCACCTTATCATTGATAGAGTAACCGATAGCTGTCAGTATGGCACCGATGAACGTCTGGTCTATCTCCATGCTGAACGGCATCCAGCCCCAGCATAACGCGTAGGCACCCAGGATGAGGAGCACGTCGGAAATCAGAGCCACTATGGAACCGATAGAGAAAGCTACATTGCGGAATCTTATCAATATATATATGAATATCGCAATGATAGCCCAAATCACACTGATGATGGCACCGTATGTGATGTCTTCAGCAATAGAGGGACCCACTTTCTGGCTGCTGATGATGGAACCGCCGGTACGTACATCACGGTTGATGAACGTCTCCAATGACAAGTCCTGAGCAAGCAGACCTCCATCCTTAAGTACTTCGAACAGTTTTGTCTCTATCTCGCTGTCCACAGCCGTACTCTCTTCACTGATACGGTAGTTGGTGCTGATACGGAGGGTATTGCCGTCTGTACCCAAGGCTATGGCGTTGATATTGCTGCCCTCGAAAGCGTTTGTAAGCAGGACATTTGCATCTTCTGCTGTTGTCGGTTTCTCGAACATAACCACGAAGTTGCGGCCTCCGGTGAAGTCAATGCTCTTGCTGAAACCTCTTATTGCCATACCGGCTATGGCGATAACGCCAAGAATGATGAAACATGTGAAACTCTTCTTGTAAACTCCCATGAACTGGAAATTGGGGTTCTTGAAGCTGATCCAGTTGCCAATGGGGGTCTTGAATCTGAGGTTCTGCCACTTGCCACGCTCCATCATGCCGGCATATACCAGACGGGTGACGAACACTGCGGTAAAGAAGCTGACGACTATACCTATTATCAAAGTTGTGGCGAAGCCTTTGATGGGGCCGGTACCGAACTTATACAGGATGATACCTGTTATGATGCTGGTAAGGTTGGAGTCAAAGATGGCGCTGAAAGCATTGCTGTAGCCGGCGTTAAGAGCTTCGCGAAGTTTCTTACCGGCTTTCAGCTCCTCTTTCGTGCGTTCGTATATCAGCACGTTGGCATCCACAGCCATACCCAAAGTCAGAACCATACCTGCTATGCCGCTCATGGTGAGAGAGGCCTGGAAACTTGTCAGAATGCCTGCGGTAAAGAACAGGTTCAAAAGCAGTGCGCCGTTGGCAACCATGCCAGGAATCAGACCGTACATTGAAATCATGTACAGCATCAGGATGACAAAAGCGATGGCGCAACTCCATACACCGAGGCGGATAGATTCCGCACCAAGCGTAGGACCTACGATTTCCTCGCTTACAATCTTGGCAGGAGCAGGCATCTTACCTGATTTCAGCACGTTGGCCAAGTCACGTGTATCTTCTGTCGTGAAGTTACCTGTAATTTGACTGTTGCCGCCTGTAATTTCGCTTTGCACAGTTGGTGCGCTATATACGTTATTGTCAAGGACAATGGCAACGGAACGGTGCAGGTTGGCCTTTGTCAATGCAGCCCAGCGGCGTGCTCCGTCTACGTTCATCTGCATGCTTACACACGGACGTCCGTTCTGGTCAAATTCATCTTTGGCATCTGTAATGACATCGCCTTCCAGTGGAGCGCGTCCGTTACGTTCCGTTACGCGGATTGCATAGAGTTCATACCAATCGGCACTCTCGCCATCCCCCATGCCTTTCACACCCCACTTCAGTTGAACATCCGAAGGAAGTATGTCCTGTGCCTCCGGTGTGGCGAGCAACTCGCTGATAGCATCAAGGTCGCGTTTGTGTGCGAAGCCGACGATGCAACCATAGTTGCCACGTGTCAATTGCAGTTTGCTCAACAGGGGGTGTTGCTTTTTGAGAAGCTCTAAATCGGCAGTTCCCTCGGCATTGCCGGCATTGTTTCCAGCAATGGCAGATGCCAAGTCAGCGGTCTTTGCGGTTGTGTCAGCCACGGCAGCCTCATCGCCTGCCTCTGCTGTTTCCGCAGCAACCGTTTCCTCCTCTTCGGCAACGTTCATGACAGATGCAAGTCTGGCATCCAGCTGTGCTAGGAATGGAGTGATTTCCTGTGCGTTGTATGTCTCCCAGAACTCAAGGTTTGCAGAGCCTTGCAATAACTTACGTACACGTTCAGGCTCTTTTACACCTGGCATCTCCACCATGATACGTCCCTCATGACCCTCCAAAGCCTGAATATTGGGCTGTACCACACCGAATCGGTCAATACGAGTGCGCAAAACATTGTAACTGTTATCTACCGCGCTGCGAACTTCTGCACGCAGAACGTTTTCAACCTCTTTGTCTGTGCTTTTCGGTGTAACCTTGTCGCGCAATTGTTGTGTGGCAAACAACTCGGCGAGTGTGCGTCCGGGAGCCATTTCTTTGAAGTTTTTGACAAACAGGCTGATAAAGTCACTTTGGCTTTCTGTGGCTTCCTTGGCAGATAATTCTACTGCATTACGGAATGTCTCGTCTGTTTCTTCCTTGTGGTCGGCAAGAGCCTTAATCACATCAGGAACGCTGACTTCCAGGATTACATTCATGCCGCCTTTCAGGTCAAGTCCCAGACCGATACCCATTTCGCGGCACTCCTTCAGATTCCATGACCACAGATAAACCTTGTGGGTGTTAAGGGAGTCCATGTAACGGTCAGCGGCCTCCTTGCCTTCGGTCAGCATCTTTTCCTGATACTTGTTGTCGTAATGGCGTGTCACGACAGAAAAACTCAGGTAAAAGGCACAAACCAAGGTCAGCAGAATGGCAAAAGCCTTTACAAATCCTTTGTTTTGCATTTGGTTTAGGGATTAAGTTATTTTTTTTGATTAGTTAGTTCTTTCTAAGTGTTTCAATGCATAAAGCACGCAAATGTATAACTTTTTTTCCGATGCGCCAAAGGTATGAATGGAAAAAACTCAGTAGTGAGCCTATTTTACTGATTTATACACTCGTGTAAGAATAGGGCGGTGATCCGATGCCTGAATGCGTGTGTCCACATACGTTGAACTGGTCTTCAGCCCGCGACTCACAAAGATATGATCTATGCGAACAGGAAAACCTCTGCCAATGAATGATATGCCGAGGCCGTTCCCGCTTTCTCTGAAGGCACAGGTCAGGAGCGAGGATATCCGTTGGTACGTATATGATATCGGGGTGTCATTGTGGTCTCCGGCCACGATGATGTCGTATCCGGCATTCTTTCTGATAATGTCGCATATGGAATCTGTTTGTGCCGCCCTTTCCGCTGCGGCATCGGACAAGCGGGAAAGCAGTATCTTGCCGCTGGCCTCAATTCTGTATCTGTCGTATGAGTCTATGGCATTTCCGTATTCCTTCTTTTCTTCCTTGCTTATTCGGGTACTCTGCAAGTGATTGTTTATTACCAGTGTCGTGTCTCCTCCTATGTCTATCAGCCAGGCGGTGGAACCATTATATAGATTGTCGGAAGTGCGGTAAACCATATCTCCCACAAAAGGCCATTTGGAGAATATATAGAAACTGTCCCAGCTCCTCGTGTTGTATCTCAGGGAGTCCATTTTGTGCGTGAGCATGTCATACATCTTGCCCGATTGCGAGCATTCCTGGAGGAAAATGATGTCCGCGTTGCTGTCAGCTATGTAGTCAACGCTTTGTTTTCCGTCAAGGTGCTGTTCCGTGTCTTCCCACAGATAAGCTACGTTATATGACATGACCAGCAGGCCGCCTTCTTTTGTTCTGTTCTCTGACTGGAAATTCACTGGGCAGTAGTCGCGTACATATCCCCAGCAAAGCAATACTCCAAGTACAGGCAGTACAGCCCAACGCCATGATATTATGAGCCATACCAATACAAATAGTATGTTAATGCCCAGGAAAACAGGGAATAGTAGACCAGCCTGCGATAACTTGGGATATGTGGCTGGAGGAAGGTTTGTAGACAGACACGTTGCCAGCATCAAGATGATGGTGGCAATGTTGGCTCCGGCCAATATACTGACAAGCACAATGTGTGCACCGTGCCAGAATCTGGATTTTACGGTGTCGGCAGGCATGTCTGTATCAGTTTCTCCGGTAAATGTTTATATTGTTGTTATGCGTGTCGCGGCAGAACATCTTGCGCAGTTTGTCCAAAAGGCCTCCGTTTCCTCCTTCGTGCCATAGTAGAAGAATGATTAATCCTACCAGCATGCCTCCAAGGTGAGCGTAATGTGCTACTCCGTCATTGCTGCGTGTCATGAAAAGCTCTATCAGTGCATATCCTATTACGAATATCTTGGCTTTGATGGGAATCGGAATAGGGAAAATGAACATTCTCTCGTTGGGAAATATCATGCCGAAAGCGAGAAGTATACCGTATACGGCTCCGGATGCGCCTACGGTGTTAAGCAGATTGATGTCAACTGCCATACCATGCAGTATCAGGTAGTTGCCGCGCACGAGTTCGCTTCCCATGCGCGCCACCTCGGCGTGTTCGTGTGTGATGTAATTTATCCACTGTACACCCTCCTGTATAAGTCCGGCTCCTATGCCGCACGCCAGATAATAGAACAGGAAGCGTTTGCTTCCCATAACCTGTTCGATGATACGACCGAACATCCATACGGCAAACATATTGAAGAAGATGTGCTCCAGATTGCCGTGCATGAACATGTAGGTCAGCAACTGATACGGCATGAAATTGTCGGCCAGGAAAAAATGCAGACCCAGGATGTTGTTCAGGTCTATGCTGTATTTCTCGGCAACAAGCATGCCCAGGAAGCAAAGGACATTGATGATGAGAAGATTTTTGGTCACGGGTGGCATCATGTTCATGGCGGAAATGTCTGTTTGTCAATATTCGTGGACGAAGTTACGCTTTTTTATGCACTAAATTAGGTGTTTTGCCGATGCAAGGCGCTTTTTTTAGATAATTATCTTATTTTTCCGTATCAAAACTTGCTTGTCCAGCGCAGAATACCTATATTTGCCATGGAAAACATATTGTTATCCGAATGTTGACAGAATCAAATCATTAACCTATTAAATAACTGATATTATGAACAAGACAGAATTGATTAACGCCATTGCAGCCGAGTCTGGTTTGTCAAAGGCTGATGCCGCTAAGGCTCTGAATGCAACGACTGCCGCCATTGCCAAGGCTGTGAAAGCGGGTGACAAAGTGGCTCTCGTAGGTTTCGGTACATTTGCCCCCTCTGAGCGTCCTGCCCGTACCGGCAAGAATCCACGTACTGGCGAGGTTCTGGAAATCCCGGCAAAGACGGTTGTCAAGTTCAAGGCTGGTTCGGATTTGGCATTGTAGGCAGCCAGACACGCTTAACCGAAAAACATAACATTTCATACAACCAGGGGGATGCATTCCATTTCGGCAAAGCATCCCCCTGGTTGTATTCCGTTATCTCGTACAGGTGGTAATGAAAGACCTACTTTAGACCGCTCCTCAGCCATTTCAAGTATGCCGCCACGTCCTCGTTGTAGCTGTAACTTGATGTCAGGGGATATCCGTCTGGACTTAGAAGGACATAGAAGGGCTGGGCGTTGGCACCGAATTTGTAACGTTGCAGATAGCTCCATCTGTCGCCTACTGTACGTAATTTACGCGTTTGGCCGTTCTCGGTCACTGTTATAGGTTCAGCCAATGGCGTCTTGTCGTCTACGTGCAGAGTGACGAGGACATATCTGTTATTGATTATGTCTGCCACTTCCGCGTCTGTCCATACGGCGGCTTCCATCTTTCGGCAGTTGACACAACCGTAGCCGGTGAAGTCCAGCATGACTGGCATATTTTTTTCACGTGCGTATGCCATGGCTGTATCGTAGTCGTCGAATTTCGGGATGACCTCACTGCTGTACAGGTTGAAGTCCTGGGTGTTCATAGGCGGTGCAAAGGCACTTACGGCCTTGCACGGTGCTCCCCACAATCCAGGAATCATATATATGGCAAAAGCCAGGGACACCATGCCGATGCACAGACGGACGACACCTGTCCGCGGGCGTGTTACGATGTTACCTTCCTCGTCATATTCGTCCTCGTCGTGGGGCAGGCGTATGATGTTGAGCATGTACAGCGCCATCATGACGAAGATGACAATCCACAGACACATGAATACCTCGCGGTCAAGTATGCCCCACCCGTATGCCAGATCGGCCACAGAGAGGAATTTCAGCGAAAATGCCAGTTCGAGGAAGCCGAGCATGACCTTGATACTGTTCATCCAGTTGCCGCTGCGCGGTGCGCTTTTCAGCATGGTGGGGAAGAGGGCGAACAAGGTGAACGGTAGTGCCAGTGCTACGGCAAATCCCAGCATTCCCATGGTCGGAGCCAGTATGGAGCCACTAGTGCCTACCTCTACGAGCAGGAAGCCTATTATGGGTCCCGTGCAGGAGAAACTGACCAGCGTCAGCGTGAATGCCATGAGCAAAATACTCAGCATGCCGGTCGTATTCTCGGCCTTGGAGTCCACGGCGG
>CAMWRK010000029.1 GCA_947176655.1 uncultured Prevotellaceae bacterium
CCTCCATACGACTGACGATGTAGGCCGACATGCGGAGACAGTCGCGCAACTCATCAAAAGCCGGCAGGAAAACTTCCTTTATTATTTGCAGGTCGCGGAAATAGCCCGACGGCAGATTGTTCATTATCATCATAATCTGCTGCGGCAGAGCCTGAATCTTGTTGCACTTGGCGCGCGTCAGTTCAAAGACATCCGGGTTCTTCTTGTGCGGCATGATGCTACTGCCAGTAGTGCATTCTTTGGGCAGTCTGACAAAAGCGAAGTTCTGGGAGTTGAACAGACAGGCATCGAAAGCCATCTTGCTCACTGTGCTTGCCACAGAGGCCAAGGCAAATGCGACATTGCGTTCAGTCTTGCCTCTGCCCATCTGTGCATAGACTACGTTATAGTCCATGGAGTCGAATCCGAGCAAACGCGTTGTCATACTCCTGTCCAGAGGGAAACTGCTGCCATATCCGGCTGCAGAGCCGAGCGGATTGCGGTTGGTCTGGCTATATGCCGCACGCAACATCATCATATCGTCCACAAGAGACTCGGCATAGGCACCGAACCACAGGCCGAAACTGGATGGCATGGCAACCTGGAGGTGTGTGTATCCGGGCATGAGGACATTGCGGTAACGTTCGCTCTGCTGCTGCAATTCGCGGAACAGCATGCACACATCATCCACAATCAAGCGCAACTGACGACGCGTGAAGAGTTTCAGATCAACAAGCACCTGATCATTGCGTGAACGACCGGAATGTATTTTCTTCCCCATCTCGCCCAGACTGCGAGTAAGCATAAGCTCTACCTGGGAATGTACGTCCTCAATGCCGTCCTCTATCACAAAACACCTCTGCAACACCTCGTTGTATATCTCCTTGAGACGTGCCAGCAGAGCAGTCAGTTCCTCTTTCTCCAGCAGCCCTATGCTTTCCAGCATAGTGATGTGTGCCATGGAACCGAGTATGTCATCCTGAGCCAAGTACATGTCAAGTTCACGGTCACGCCCTATAGTATATCTCTCTATCTCGGCATTTATCTCAAAACCTTTATCCCAGAGTTTTGCCATATTGTAATGATAAATAACTGTAAAGAATAAGACGTCGGGACTATCTCTCCCACCTTCCGGAAAGGACACAACCCGACGCCATATCGTTGAATCAGTAAGGTATCTGCGAAAGGAACTGTGCCAGTCCCTCCGGAGCCTTCTCCAGTTTGGACTCTATCATCTTGCGGATAAAGAAATTCAGCTCGGCTCCGACAGTAACCTTCAGACGGCTGGTATTTTCGTCCGACGGAAGCATCTGAATCCACATAGTGACAGGTATCGGTGCACCTTCCATTTCCAGTTTGACGAGTTTGGGCTCCACGCGTTCCACTATCCTCAGCGTTATGTCCCCCAACGGTCCTATGTGCCCCGACACGGTATCGGGTGTAAGTTCCATCTTGCGGATATTGTTACGCAGTTTTTCCAGCTGTTCCGGTGTCGGACGCTTGTCGGCAGGAACCTGACTGTTGAGGAGTGACTCGAAGCGAGGGTCGTCGACATTGTCCTTAATCACCTGCAAAGAGGTGAGGTCGGCCAAACGTGCATATACCCGTTCCACGGGAGCGCATACACTCTTGACCGAGCTTTCATATTTGTTCATAAGAATTACGTGTTTCTTTTTCCTTTGATATTATCCCTGCCACTCTGAAGGTGCCTTGCGCCACTGGTTGAGCATTTCCACCTCTTCCTCGCGGATATATCCTGTGGCAAGAGCTTGTGCCACCACAGCCTCGTAATTGGTAAGGGTTATCAGCTCCACACCGGCATCGGCGAATGCCTTTTCAGCCACGTCGAAACCGTAAGTGTACGATGCAACCATTCCCACGACCTCGCAACCGTAATTGCGTATGGCCTCCACAGCTTTCAACGAACTGCCGCCTGTGCTGATGAGGTCTTCAACGACAACAACCTTGGTACCGGGTTTCAGTTCGCCCTCTATCAGATTCTCCAGACCGTGATCCTTTGGTTTGGAACGCACATAAACAAACGGCAGACACAGGGCGTCGGCCACCATGGCACCCTGGGGAATGGCGCCAGTAGCCACGCCGGCAACAGCCTCAGCCTCTGGGAAACGCTCCATGATAATGCGTGCTGTCTCCATCTTGACGAAAGAACGCAAATCGGGATACGAAAGTGTCTTGCGGTTGTCGCAGTAGAAAGGCGACTTCCAGCCGCTGGCCCATGTAAACGGGTTCGTGGGTTGCAACTTTATGGCTTTAACCTTTAACAATTTGTCTGCAAAAATGGTTTCTAATGTAGTCATATCCTTGTTCTTTTAAAGATTATTGTATGTATTCCTTAACAAAGATAGGACTTTTTGCGGAGTTTGCCCAACAATCCGTAACAAATTTCATAATAGCATCACGGCATTCCGTACTTTATGTGCGGAAGCAAAAGGGGGCAACGTGGATTCTACTGCATACACCTTAAATATATAAAGCGAGGCACAACACCTCTATGCATCGTCAGAAACGAACTTTATTATGTCCTGCATTTCGAAGCCGCGCTGCAAAGCAAAACGTATTAACTTGGCGCGAGTCTCATAGGAGTTATCATCACCTGTCTCCCTCCGCTTGGCGGCAATGACTTCCTTTAGAATACGTGAATACTCGTCGGCGTCTATCTGTCCAAGAGCAGGCTCTATGTCGGTATCGGAAATATGCTTCATGCGGAGCATGGCACGAATCTTGGCACGCCCCCAGCGGGAGAAGCGGAACTTGTCACCAGCATAAGCGGAAGCATAGCGCGATTCGTCAATATATTTCCCATCAACAAGCATATCAATGATACGTTGGGAATCTACCTTGTTCACTCCCCACCGGTAGAGTTTTTCCTCGATATCGGATACGCAGCACTCCGACCTGCTACACAGCGTGGCGGCACGGGACAGAGCCTGATCAAAGGAGAGCTGTGGCGATGCGTTTTTTGCCATATCTGTCAGTAATGATGTTTACGTCGCGGAAACCGAAAGAGGCAAGCAGACAGCTAATCTGAGTATGGAATGCCGGATTGATTTCCAGACACAAGGCTCCTCCGACATCAAGATGAGAAAGGCTGTAGGATGCTATGGCGCGATAGAAAAGCAAAGGATCGGTATCGGGAACAAAAAGAGCGGTGTGTGGCTCGTAATCCAGAACATTGCGTTCCATGTCCGCCGCCTCGCCGACACATACGTAGGGAGGGTTGCTGACAACGATATCCCAACGGTTGTCTGTCGGTGCAGGATGTAAAATATTTTCACGCACAAACGAGACCTTGGCATTCAGCCGTGCAGCATTCCCGGAGGCAATGGCCAAAGCATCTTCAGATATATCCATGGCCGTGGCCTCGCAACCTGCCAAAGCCATGCTCACCGCTATGCAGCCGCTTCCGGTGCCAATGTCCAGCACCCTGGCAGCACGCCCGTCGGCCTGCATCGTGGCGCACAGTTCCAGTGCCGCGCCCACCAGCTCTTCGGTCTCCGGACGGGGAATCAGCACGCCTGGACGCACTGCGAAACGGCGACCGCAAAACGTGGCATAGCCCAAAACATACTGGATCGGTTCGTTTTCGAGCAACCGATCGGTGATTTCACTAAGACGCTCCTTGTTTTCTTCTGAAATTTGGCTATCTTTGCCAAGCAATATATCTGTATGTGTCAGGCCAAAACATTCCTCCATGACCATGCGGTACAGCGCATAGCCTTCGTCGAAACCATAATGACGCCTAAGCTCCTGTAAGCAATTCATGGTTCAAAGATACGGAGAAGTGACGGAAAATCAAACATTCATTGCGAAAAACATGACTGAGGACGAGAAATACATGCGGAGAGCCATACAACTGGCTCGGTGCGGCGAAGCCGGTGTGGGCACAAACCCGATGGTGGGTGCTGTGATAGTGCACGGCGGGCGTATCATAGGCGAAGGCTATCACCGCAAATACGGCGGGCCGCATGCCGAAGTGCATGCCGTACGCAACGCGTTTGCACGCACAGGAGCAGCCATGCCGGATACGGGCGAAGCCATGCCGGCGCACATCAGACAGCTGTTCGGCGGCAGCACATTGTACGTCACCCTTGAACCATGTTCCCACTGGGGCAAGACACCACCATGCTGCGACATGATAGTAAGAGCAGGCATAGGGCGCGTTGTCATCGGCATGACCGACCCAAACTCCAAGGTGAACGGCGAAGGCATACGGCGAATGAAGGCGGCAGGGATAGAGGTGGTGACTGGAACGTTGGAGGCTGAATGCCGCGCCTTGAACCCGTGTTTCACGACTTTCCACACAACCACGCGGCCATACATAACATTGAAATGGGCGCAGTTGCAGGACGGGACAATGGGAATATGCAGCGGACAGGAGCGGAGTTCCGGTGCGGACGCCAAACAAGCCACAGGAGCTATACAAGAACCGAGGCTACAGGTATCCACACCTTTTACCCAAATGCTGGTGCACAGGATGCGTGCCCGATGCCAAGCTATAATGGTAGGAACGAATACTGCTGTTCAGGACAACCCGTCGCTGACGACACGTCTTTGGCGTGGGAACTCACCGCTGCGGGTGACGATAGACCGCCACGGCAGACTGAGCGAAACATCGCACTTGTTACGCGACAGCAGCGAGACGGTGGTGTATCACAACGAGATACTGACGGAGATACTATACGACCTGCACAAACGCGGCATACAGCATCTGATTGTAGAGGGCGGAAGCAAACTGCTGCAAAGTTTCATTGATGCGAATCTATGGGACAGGGCACGCGTAGAAATATGCAGCGACGCACGGATGACATGTATGCTTCAGGACGACAGGAAAGTGGTCGCCCCAAAACTGCCACATGCCGCCTCAACAGGTGAATACGTTGCCGACGGTAACAAATTGCTAATTTTACTTAATTCCAAGCACATTGCAGCGCACACATAGCACAGATGTGGAATAAATACCGTACTTTTGCAGATAAATTGCATATAATAATGTACACGATACCGAAACGAGCAGCAAGCAAACTGTCAAGCATAGCCTTGCCGATAGCATTCATAGCCATATTGCTGACATCCTGCATGTCCAACGACGAGGAAGTGTCTGTGGGAAACAATACGTGCTACATTTCTGGTGTCACCTTCAATTCTTTCAGACGTCAGTTGACAGCCAAAGCTTCGGACGGTGTTACCGACAGCACATATTATTCCACTTACACGGCTTCCAAGTGGACTTTCACCATAGACCAGAAAACACTGCTCATCGAGAACCGCGACTCGTTGCCGTACAACACGGATCTGTCACGCGTAGTGATGAACATGTCCTATTCCGGCGGCTTGGCGTACTACCGTGCATCTGACGCATGGGACGACGACCCATGGATTTCATACCAGTCCACAGACAGCATTGACATGCGCAAGCCTGTTCATCTCAGAATTGTTGCCACGGATAACACAGAGCGCAGATACACGCTGAAAGTAAACATGCACACCATGGACAGCGACAGTCTCAAATGGGCAACAGTAAGCAGCGAAGAGGCCATCAGCGGAGCGCACCCCATGAAAGCGACATTCTGGGACGACAAAATATCGGTACTGGTCAACAACGGAGATGCTGTGTTGTGGCTGACACACGGCAAAAACGGCCTCGGGGGCTGGGACAAACAGGTGACAGACCTGCCAACAGGTACGAACGTCACTTCCCTAACCAAAGGACAAGATGCCATTTATGTCAGCACGGAAGACGGAGAATTATACCGCAGTCAGGACGGAGCGGAATGGACCATGACAGACAGCAGATCAGGACTACGCTTGGTCGGAGCAACAGACGACAAACTCTATGCCGTATTTGACGGAGCGATACACAGCACCTGTACAGACAAAATGGAATGGAGCGCAGAGGATATGGACGATGATGCCGCATTGCTTCCAGACAGGGAAATCACATTTATAACATACGCACAGACAGAGCGTCTCACCAGAATGGTAATAGCAGGTAACAGAAACGTTCCCGAAGACACTTGCGCCGTGGTCTGGTCAAAATGCTGGACCGGATTCGAAAGCGAGGAAGCGGAAAGCTGGATGTACTACACCAGGACATGGGACAACACTGCTCCAATGCCGATGCTGACACAGCCAGTACTGATGCATTACGACAATATGCTAATGCTCGTAGGTGGACAAAGCTACGATGGAAAAATAAAGGCGATGGAACGTTTCTATGTAAGTCGCGACAACGGCTTGTCATGGTGGCGTCTGCAGACAATAATACCGCCGACAGAACTACAAGGAACTGACGGCTACCTGACATCTGCCGTAGACAATGACAACTTCCTGTGGCTGATAGCACATGGCAAGGTATACCGCGGGCGCATCAACAGACTGGGGTTTGCACGCCCTGACATCTATTGATACGAGTGTGTGCCGCAGATGCGAAGAGTGAAGAAACACTCCGGAAAGGACGACAATGAAAAAGCTGTTCACCATACTGCTGCTCGCATTTAGCCTGCAAGTCGGTTTTGCCCAAGAAGTATCGGAATACCGCTGGGACATTGGTGGAGGATTAGGATTATGCTACTACATGGGAGATGTAAACAGCACACCGTTCTCGGGCAGCGACATCATGACAGCCTTCACTCTGAGGCGTAACTTCAATCCACGCATGGCATTGAAGACGAGTCTATCTTTCGGACGGTACAGCGGTACCTCCAAGGGAATCTACATTCCGGAAGAACCGACGGCAACACAACAAAGCGCCGATATGACGTTCAATGGAAATGTGATAGACATAGGGGCGCAATTCGAACTTAACTTCTGGGGCTACGGCCTTGGGCCGGGATACAAGAAACTTTCGCGCATCACCCCATATGCAATTGTCGGCTTGGGCGCAACGGTGGGCATTACGGAAAGCAATACAAGTTTCGGAGCCAACTTCCCCATAGGAGCGGGAGTAAAGTACAAAGTGAAGCCAAGGCTGAACCTCATTCTCGAATGGACACACCGCTTTACGACAATAGACAAACTGGACGGTGTGCGGCTAAGTGACCCATACTACATAAAAAGCTCAGGGCTGAAAAACAAGGATCTCTACTCCTTCTTAATGCTGACACTGACCTACGATATCAGCCCAAAATTCAGACTATGCAACAATTAGACAATAGCAGAATACCAGAACATGTCGCCATCATCATGGATGGCAACGGGCGTTGGGCCAAAACCAAAGGGCTGCCACGCACAGCAGGGCATGTGGAAGGCGTAGCTACAGTAAAGAAAATCACTGAGGAAGCAACAAGACTCGGCGTGAAATATCTGACATTGTATACGTTCAGTACAGAGAACTGGAACCGCCCCATGGAGGAGATTGAAGCCTTGATGAATCTGGTGCTCACCAATCTGGAAGAAGAGATTTTCATGAAAAACAACGTCCGCTTCCGTATGATCGGGGAGATGGAACGATTGCCGCAAAGCGTACAGAAACGTCTTAATGAATGCATTGAACGCACCTCGGCAAACACAGGAATGACTATGATTGTGGCTCTCAGCTACAGTAGCCGCTGGGAAATAGCGCGTGCAGTACGTGCCATAGCCGGTAAAGTCATGAAAGGAAGCCTCAATATCGAAAATATCACAGAAGAGACAGTGAGCAAACATCTTACCACTGACTTCATGCCGGATCCAGACCTGCTGATACGAACAGGCGGCGAATTGCGCATCAGCAACTACCTGCTGTGGCAGTGTGCCTATTCGGAATTCTACTTCACAGACCGTTTTTGGCCAGATTTTGATGAGGAAGCATTCAGGGAAGCCATCGCAGAGTATCAGCAACGGCAACGCCGATATGGAAAAACAGGAGAACAGATAACAGATGAAGCATAACAGGATATACATTATTATATATGTGGCAATATTGTGTCTGACTATACTGCCGGCTCATGCACAATACATTGAACGCGACACATCGGTAACAATAGATTACAGCCGCACGCCACGTCAGGTTGCCGTAAAGAATATAACCGTGGACGGCATTCCGAACTACGACCCAAGCATGCTGGCTCGCCTTTCCGGTATAAGCATCGGAGAAAGGATAACTATTCCGGGTGACGAGATAACGAAAGCCATAAAGAGGTATTGGAAAAATGGTTTGTTCTCCAATGTATCCATCAGCGTTGACTCCATAATAAGCGATTCTGCATATCTGCACATACATTTGTCTCCACGCCCACGCATAGCTAAAATAAACTATAACGGCGTGAGAAAAAGCGAGAAAGACGACCTAAAAGATAAATTAGGCCTTGTGCAGGACAACCAATTGACGCCTAATATGATCAACGCAGCAAAGATATTGGGCAAAAGATATTTCGAAGAAAAGGGATTCAAGAATGCCGAGATTGAAATCCTGCAGCATGATGACCCATCGTCTCCTGACAAGGTTGTGGTTGATGTCAATGTCAAGAAAAACGGCAAAATCATTATCCGCAAGATAAATGTCTTCGGTAATACGGTCATACCTGAAAAAAAACTGAAAGGAACACTTATATCCAAGGGTATACTGAAAAAAATCCACGAAAAAAGCGGACTCAGCAACTTGTTCTACAGTCATAAATTCGTGGAGTCCAAGTATAAGGAGGCTAAGGAAAACTTACAAAACTATTACGCGGAACTCGGTTATCGTGATGCTATAATAGTAGCAGATACGGTGAAAAACGTGGACGAAAAACATGTAGATATCAACATATATGTCGAAGAAGGGGACAGATATTACCTGCGTAACGTGGAATGGGTAGGAAATACTGTATACAACACCACTGATCTGTCCCGTATGCTCAGGATGAGCAAAGGCGACGTCTACAACCAGAAACTTCTCAACAACCGCCTAAGTGCAGATGAAGATGCCATCGGCAATCTGTACTATAACAACGGTTATGTATTCTACCGACTTGACCCGGTGGAGGTTAATATCGTAGGAGACAGTGTCGATCTGGAGATGCGTATCACAGAAGGTCCGCAGGCTCGCATAAGTCACGTGAAAATCACTGGTAATGACCGTGTGTATGAAAATGTTGTCCGACGGGAGCTAAGGAACAAACCTGGCGATCTCTTTTCAAAAGAAGCCTTTGAACGCTCATACCGCGAGATCGGTAGTATGGGACACTTCAACCCGGAAAAAATAGACTACAAAATAGATCCTGACCAAAACAACGGAACCGTGGATCTTGGCTGGGGATTGGAACCGAAGAGTAATGACCAAATTGAATTTTCACTTGGTTATGGTCAGACAGGTGTTATTGGCAAGATCGGTTTGAAATTTGCCAACTTCTGTCTCGCCAACCTCTTTAAGAAAGGGGGCATGCGCCGTGGCATTATGCCACAAGGCAACGGAGAGACATTCAGTATCAGCGGACAAACTAACGGCTCGTATTACCAGCAATATAGCATTTCATACATGAATCCTTGGTTTGGAGGCAAAAGGCCGAACACTCTATCATTCAGTGCCTTTTATAGCAAACAAACCGACGTCAGCGACCGATATTACAACTCAGCCTATTATGACAACTATTACAATAGTCTGTACGGTTACGGATATGGGTATGGATACGGATATGGCAGTAATTACGAGAACTTTTATGACCCGGACAAGTACATGCAGATATTCGGTGTATCTGTAGGATGGGGCAAACGTCTGCGCTGGCCGGACGACTACTTTCAGTTCAGCACCGAATTGTCATATACACGTTATATGATGAAAGACTGGAATTATTTCTCACTGATGACCAACGGCAACTGCAATAACCTTGCATTGCGGCTGACATTGTCACGTGCCAGCACCGACAACCAGATATTCCCTCGTCGAGGTTCGGAAATCCAACTTTCTGTTGCATTGACACCTCCATATTCATTGTGGGACGGGAAAGACTATGCCCGTTTGGCCAATAATACATCAAGCGCCACCTATATGAAGGAACTGCAGGAGAAATATTCATGGATTGAATATCACAAGTGGAAATTCAAAGCTCGCACTTTTACTGCACTTTCCAGACATAATAAGTGCTTCGTGCTAATGACACGTGCCGAAATCGGTCTGTTGGGTTCATATAACAAATACAAACCATCACCTTTCGAAAACTACTATATGGGTGGCGATGGAACGACAGGCTTTTCATCCATGTATTCCACTGAGACTATCGGACTGAGAGGTTACGACAACGGTTCCCTCACCCCCGGCGGCAACATGGGCTATGCTTACACACGCTTCTCTCTGGAACTCCGCTACCCCTTCATGCTTGGAGGTAGTACCAATATATTTGGTCTGGTCTTTGCAGAAGGCGGCAACTGCTGGAGCAGTATAGGTAACATCAATCCGTTTGACCTGAAGAAATCCGTGGGTATCGGGGCACGCATATTCCTGCCAATGGTCGGTCTGCTGGGTATAGACTGGGCATACGGTTTCGACAAAGTACAGGGTGTAAGCACATACAGCGGCAGCCATTTCCACTTTGTCCTGGGACAGGAGTTCTGACGACATACACAATTCACACATACAATCCAATACGCACGACGCATCCATACATATTCACATCATCCACAAAGACATAACACCACCTCATACAAAACCCCAAAAAACACATTTATGAAAAGGCTATTGTTCACACTCATTGCGCTGTCGGCTCTTACATTGTCAGCCGATGCACAAAAGTTCGCCCTTGTCGACATGGAGTACATACTCAAACACATTCCGGCATACGAACGTGCCGGAGAGCAACTGAACCAGGTATCCAGAAAATGGCAAGCTGAGGTCGAGGTACTTCAGGAAGAGGCACAGACTATGTACAAGAAATACCAGTCTGAGGCCGTATTCCTTTCTGATGAACAAAAGGTAAAAAGCGAAGAGGCAGTTATTGCCAAAGAAAAAGAGGCCAGCGACCTGAAGAAAAAATATTTCGGTCCCGAAGGCGAATTGTTCAAAAAACGCGAAAGCCTCATGGCGCCTATTCAAGAAGAGATATACAATGCCATCAAGGACATTGCCGAACTGAAAGGCTACAGCCTCATTCTGGACCGTGCATCTGACAGCGGCATAATCTTTGCCTCACCAAAAGCAGACATTTCTAACGAAGTGTTGTCCAAACTGGGATATAACTGATAAAATACAAACAAATATCAAATAAGCAAAAACAACTATGAAAAAGATTCTTTTAGCCATTTTAATGGTAGCTCCATTGTCTCTCATGGCACAAGCAAAATTCGCTCACTTCAACTCAGCAGAGATTATCCCCAACATGAAGGAATACACTGCTGCCCAAAACGAGATCCAGAACATGCAGAAGCAATATGAGGACGACTTGAAGTTGATGCAGGATGAAATGCAGAAGAAATATGAGGATTATCAGAAAGAGGCTGCAAATCTGCTTGAGAATGTGCGCGCACGCCGTGAGCAAGAGTTGAATGACCTCAGCCAACGTTACCAGCAGAGCATTCAGGACAGCCAGGTGGCACTGCAGAAAGCGACTCAAGAAAAAATGAATCTGATTACAGAAAAGATAATGGTTGCCGTCAAGAAACTTGGTGAAGCTGGTGGCTATATCTACGTAGTGGACATCAGTAGCGGCGGCATTTCCTTTGTAAACAACGCCCTGAGCACCGACATTACCTCTCAACTTAAGAAAGAGTTGGGCGTAACATCAACTGCAACAGTACCCGCCAACTAAGTTTCTAACAAGCAATACACCCGCAAAAGAGGATAAAACTTCCTGAATAGCGAGCATGCAGACAAAACGCAATTAGCAAAACAATGAAAGCATTTGATGTTTTAACCACAACAAGGGTTCTTTGTCTTGCCTGCATTATGGCATGGGGACAGATGCTTACGGCACAGAATGAAACCGACACACTGAGCGACACCCAGATTGGAACTTTGCCCAAAACGCAGGCAATAATCATTGGGCAAATCAGTTCCAACTCCATCCTGCCACACATGCCTCAGTACAAAGCTGTACAGCAGAACATGAAAACTCTGAAAGAGCAGTACGAGGCAGAAGCAAAAAAGAGCGAAAACGATTTCCAGCGCAAGTTTGAAGAGTTCATGCAAGGTCAGAAGGAATTTCCACAGACGATATTGGAAAAAAGGCAGAACGAATTGCAAGCTATGCTGGAAACAAATGCAACATTCCGCATCAAAGTCCAGGCTCTGTTGGCAGATGCAGAAAAAGCCATGATGGCAGATGTACGCTCAGAGATGAACGATGTCATAGCAACCGTTGCCAAGGAAAGAGGAGTCAGCATCGTCTTCGATATTGACGGAGGCAGCGTCCCGTTCATAGTCAATGGCTTGGCAATGGATCTGACTGATGCTGTGATACAACAGCTGGGTATCGAGGAGAACGCAGAATAAATGTCACCGATTGGCATTTTCGACAGCGGGTATGGCGGATTGACCATTTTACGGACAATCCGCCAACTCATGCCAGAGTATGACTATCTCTACTTGGGCGACAACGCACGCGCGCCATACGGCACACGCAGTTTCGAAGTTGTCTACGAATTCACGCTTCAGGCTGTCAGACGCCTTTTTCACGAAGGTTGCCAACTTGTCATACTGGGTTGCAACACAGCATCGGCCAAAGCCCTGCGCACCATTCAGCAGCACGACCTGCCCGGAATAGATGCCACACGCCGCGTCCTTGGCATAATACGTCCGACGGCAGAATGCATCGGTACAATAACACATACGCGCCACGTTGGCATATTTGCCACATCCGGCACAATACGTTCCAATACTTACAATCTGGAAATCGCCAAGATATACCCTGACATCCATGTCACCGGCATAGCTTGTCCCATGTGGGTATCGCTGGTAGAAAATGCAGAGTCCCATTCACCGGGTGCTGACTATTTCGTCCAGCAAAAGATAGACGAGATGTTCACTGCCGATCCCCTCATCGATGCCGTCATATTGGGCTGCACCCATTATCCTCTGCTTTTGGAAAAGATTAACCGGTACATCCCTGCCGGTGTCAGCGTGATACCGCAAGGCGAATACGTCGCCAATAGTCTGCAAGACTATCTCCACCGCCACACTGGCATGGAACACCGCCTGACCCGCAACGGCACACTCCGTTTCCTTACCACAGAACAGCCCGACCAATTCAACGAGAATGCCGCCGTCTTTCTGGATTACCCCGTACAGGCAACGCGGATAATTCTTTGATACATTTTTAGGCCTAATGGACATTTTTATCACAACGGCATAAACTAAAATCTGTGGCAGTCAGGCCAAGCTTTATCAATCTCACAAATGCTTCTATGCAACAAACCAGAAAACATACACAAATATCCTTAGCATGAAGATACTCTATATCGGTGAGCCGCCGACACATGACCTATACCTCAAAGGCGGCGTACCCTCTCACTGGTTCTATGGAGCTGTCGAGATGGAACAAGACGGGCATAAAGTTATATGGGCAAAAGAAAAAACAGAATTTCTTAATGACATCAAACTCATATATACGCACACACCAGATATGGTGTTTATTCCGAACCTTAATCTGCACAATCATTTTCTAATCCTGTTTCTTGCTGCTATCGGGCTGTTTCGCAAGCCCATATACGCCTATCTGCACCATGAACCACAGATCAAGAGCGGATTCAAATCTGAATTTTACAAGCTGATGTTCCGAGGCATAAAGCATCTTTTTTTCCTGTCGGAACTGACACTCAAAGAAACCATAGAACCAGAAATAGTCGCCAAAGAGAAATGCTCTGTGCCCGGTTGGGGAGCGGATATGGATTTCTACAACAAAATTGACACATCCGACAAGGGCTGGTTTGTGTCCACAGGAAAGGAGAACCGGGATTTTGATACCCTTATCGAGGCATTCCAACTCTCTGGAGCCAGACTGCATATCATGACAGCAAACAGACACAACGGTGCCAATTATGAGTATCTGAACGAGAAATGCAAGGATATTCCCAACATCAAGGTTACCATTCTCGACAACTCGTCCTCAAACTACACGCTGATGGTTCGTGAGATGGCCTCGGCCCGTGCACGTGCTGTCTCATATACACCTCTGCCGCTGCCGCCGATCTTACGCGTGGAGATCGCGGTGGTCGCCGTATCATTAAAAAAAGAGCGGGGGGGGGGGGGGGGGGGGGGGGGGGGGGGGGGGGG
>CAMWRK010000030.1 GCA_947176655.1 uncultured Prevotellaceae bacterium
CGCGGTGCCGTTGTAGCTAACCATAACCACGGTTTTCCTCTTTCCGGCATTCTCTTCACACGTCACCTCGCCAGTACTCAACGCGATCTTGCCTCCCGTTCCGGATGCCGATGTCACCTCAGGCAGAAGTACGGACGACAACACTATCTCGTTGCTTTCACCCACCTTGTCCCCCAGATAGCGTGCCAGATAGACACTCGTCTGGTTCAGACCAAAGGAGGTCAGGCGTCCGGAGTCCAGAATCAGACGTATGATGCCTGTCTTGCCTCCAGGTATGTTTTCCGGCAGATACTCAGCATGCAGATACGGAGGCAGGTGCATCAGTTCCGGACGATAGGCCGTGCGTTCGGTATTTACGACCCTCAGTTCGGCCACTGCCAGATTGCCCTTGCGTATGCTGTCCAGTTCCACGTAATTGGTATTCAGCCTAACGTTGCCGAGGTCTATGGGGAAGCCGGATGTGTAGTCCGCCAATTCGCTCACCACCCTACCCTGAAACGTCAGGAACTCAGGCTCCTTGTCCGCATTGGTATACACCTCCACATACTTGCTGAATGTGCCCAGTATTCCAGCGTCATAGACAAGCGTTATCTCACCCCGTTCCCCTGGAGCGATATTGCCGTGCGTATAGCTGACCTGCGTACATCCGCACGAGGACTGCACCTTCTTGATGTGCAGAGCCTTGTTACCCTTGTTCGTGAAGCCGAAGACCACAGTGTGCGGCCTCTGGAAAAGAATCTCACCGGTCTTCTTTATCTCAGCATCGGCCACAAAACGTGGTTGCGCAAAGAGAGCCATGCCCGACAACAGCAGGCAAAAGAATAAGAAATATCTGTTCATAGCACTGGCAAAGATACAAATAAGTCAGTGATTACACAAATATAATCCTTACCAATCTCTCGCGCTTTGCAATACGCCCCAAAATACCGGATGGGCCGGCCAAGAGCTGCCCCACCATATTCAGACAGTAGCAACCACGCCTATGCCTTATTAATATACTTACACACAAAATCACTTCTTCACGAGGACGAAATGTCGTCTTTGCGAAGACGGGAATGAGGGCTCGGTAGTACAGTAGCGGGGATCGCATTGGCATTCTGCCGACAAAACATTTCTATCGAAAAATTATTACACGTTAGCATCATGACTGACGGAATCCAGCCGATGCCATCAGTACAAAAGTCTGCTTTTGTGCGTAAAGCTGGAAGAGGCGTGACAGACTATGTAGAATTTCGATGCCCAAAGCGTCTTCCACCTTTTATTTTGCCTTACCGTATCTTATTGCATCATAGTCTATTACTATAGCACACGTGCGACGTACAAATGCCCGTCATGTCATCTTGTGCCAGGTGTCTCGCATACCCCTCAAAAAGACATCGCGGTCTTGGGGGCGAAAGACCGTGGTCTTAAGCGCGAAGACCGATGGTCTTAACGCTTAAGACCACGATGTCTGAACCTCGACATCACAATGACGTGTTTCGGACACCGTGAAAATGTATCGGAGAGACCGTTTTATCCACTCTGGAGTTGCCAGGCAGCACATCAAAAAATCATGACATGAATGTCGGTTGTCCAGAATAGCAATAGCAGCATACAACGCTGAGATGCCGGAAAACGCAATACGTTCTCCGGCATCTCAGCGTGAAAGCGGGGGGGTACTCCCGCTATATATACAATGTATAAGGTAGCAGGACGGTGCAAGGCCGGCCTCGGACTATTTAAGCGTGCGCAAGGCCGCCTCCATCTGGCGGACAAGATCGCGCTTGTCGGTAGACGGGGAGTAGACAAAGCCCTCGCCTACTATCACACGGCCTGCCGCACTGTCCACACGGACAATGCTCACGAACGGACCTCCCAAAGCACCGTTTCTCATTTCCCACAGGCCCCGGATCTCCAGCACACCCTGCCCGTCGTCCTTGCGCCGCCTTCCCACTACCAACGGGCTGCCCTTCTCGCGTGCCGTCTGCATCCATTGGTCCGGACGCTCCCCGGGAATATTCTTCTGCATGACGGAGTCGCGCTTAGCAACAAAGGCTTCGAGGTTGAAGACATCGCCATCTGGCATGTCGTATGTATAGACCACCAGATTCAGGTCTTTCTCTATAAGATTCGTGCTGCCCCACAGAAAGTTCTCTCCAGTCTTTGTGGCACCCATGTGTGCCGGGACACAGATGGTCATACCCAACACACGGTTCAGGTCGTCGCTCACTTTCTTGCTGTACTGTTTGCGGAGCTCCATGGCACGGAACTCTATCTGAGCATCGGCAAGAATGTCCCGTATGCGTTCCGCATTCTGTGAAAGGTAGACCCTCAGTGCCTCCATGGAAGGAGCCGCAACGACAAGTTCCAGCTGCGGACGTGCATACTCGTCACGTCTGGTGCCCATCAACGGCTTGTCCAGAGAGGAGTCCATCCTGACAGCAAGTTTGGTATGGAAAGTGAGATACGCAGGGTCGGTGTCGTTGCTGAATATCCTTGTCACCCGGAACATCTTCTCTGCCTGTAGCAATCCCGGCACCTGCCCTTCTACGATGGAGTTTATCGTGTCCTGCAAATCACTGTCCCACACACTCCTGTCCACCACCAGCAGCAACTCGCTCGGCAATCCCCTGGAGGCCACCAGCACCCTTTTCCTTTCTCCGTTGCCGGAACAGGCGGCCAAAATAACAGACACCAGCAGAAATGACACAATCTTTCTCATAAACGCACTCGTTTATTGTTTTTTCCGTTGACTGACCTATCAGTCCCTACTCCTTATACTGAGAACAGCATTCACGCCATGTGCGCGGAACTCTTCTGCATAGCAACACTTTATCACAGGTATGCCAGAAGCGTACTCTCCAGGGCGCTCCACTGTGAACTCCGTATCCAGAATGTATTTGCCGTGCGGCAACGCCGGTATGAAATAGTCGGTACGATCATCGTGCACCTGCATATAATATCCCACGCCCAACTGCCAGCCACATCCGGACAGCTTGCTGACAGGCTCCACGGCACCGGCACGCGGTATGCTGAGTACGAGATATTCATAATCACGCGAAGCGTCTATCAGTATGCGCTCGCGAACCTTGTCACCCGTCTTCGGAGTCTGCGTGCTGAAAGTGCGCTCCAGACTTATGCCCATACCGGCATCCTTCACCAGTTCCACGGGCATGGCATACTCGGCATAGACGGCGGCCCACATAACGCCATCACCATCGTTCCTCACCGTCACCGTGCCAGCCTTGGAAGCATCCAGAGTGTCCCGGAGCACGGGCTGTGCGGCATTGCCACGGCGGCTGATGTCTCCGCCTGTAAGGGCATAGACGGCATCTATGCAGTCCACGGGCGTCTTCCAGCCCTGTGTGCGTTTCTGGTCAAGAAGCCACCGCTGCATCCCGCGCAGGACAAGCGTGTCCTGCGGACACACTGTCTGCCATGCCTCCATGACCTGTGTGTGTATGTGCAGACGGCGGTCTATGCTCTGCCAGTTGCCGCCGCGGTAGGCCAGATATGTGCCGTCGGAATGTTTCAGGCGCATGGCCAGCACCTTGACACCGTCCTTCAGCACAGCCTCCTTTAGGGCATGCTTCACCATCATGGCAATGGCTATGTACTCGCTGTCCATGTGCTCCAGGTTGTCCGGAAGATGTTTCAGTACGGTCTTTACCAGATTCTGTGTCTCCTTGTCGGCCTGACCGTCCCTGGTCAGCACATACAGCGTGCGCAGATCGGATAGTCCTGCACGCCAGTCTTTGTCGTGCTTCTTGCGGTCGGCAATGTCCTTTTTCAATGTTGCCAGCAGGTAACGCTTTATTCCGGACTGAACCTTGACAGCCACATCGTTGCCAGAGCCCAAGCGCGCCAACAGATAGCCCACCTCGCGTGTCATGTATGCACTGCCGTTAAGTCCGCTGTACCACGGCATGCTGCCGTCGGCCAGCTGCATGGATGACACCTTATTTATATATAGGGCGGTGTCGGGCAGACCCAGTTTATATGCCGCGTAATAGGCCGATGTGTAGGACAGCACATCGTCACCCTTGGGAACAGCAACCGCAGGCAGAGCGTCTATAGCCGTCTGCACGGGGTCGGACACTGTCTCGACGATTATCCTTCTGTCCACGGCTCCGGCAGGGAACAGTTCAGAAGTGTTGACCTTGGCATTCTCCCCTGTCTCTATGGTCAGAGCCCTGCTGTCGGTGAGCTGCACCACGGAAGAGAGGACGGGGATTTCTCTCTGTTCGCCATCGCTGTCGGCTGCACCGGCGGCCACAGCGCGGAACCTAAGCCCCTTCAGCCCCTCGGGCACGCGACACGAAAGCACCAGCACCGTATCCCTGTCACGCTCCAGAGAGAACGTGTGGGTCTTCTTCTTCAACACCTTGTCCGTAGAGGCATCCATGACCTGTATGCGCACTTTGCCCTTCTGTACTGTCTCGCCTATGTTGTTGATGGCCACGGTGAACGACATGTCGTCCTTCTCGCGCACAAAACGTGGCAGCAGCATCTTTACGGTCAGTGGCTTGCGGGCAACTATGCGTTCCGCCAGCACGCCGGCCTGCATATCGGCAGTGTGAGCTATGCCATTCAGATTCCACGTTGTCAGACTCTGAGGCAACGTGAAACTTATGGCTACCCGTCCGTCGGCATCGGTTCTCAGTTGTGGCATGAACATGGCCGTCTCGCTGAAATCGGTGCGCAACTCAACTTCGTCCAGTCCGCCAACCTCAGCCTCCTCCACCGCATCCTCGTTCTCTGCGCCGTTATCGGCAGTGGCCTTGGACATCATCTTGACAGAGGCCAATTCATACATGTTCAGAGCGCGCAGACGCATAGGTGCCTTGGCATCGTACACAGGCATGATTCCGCCGCCGGCGGCAAGGAAATTGCCACGCTTGATGAAATACTGCATATCCAGACGGCTGTAGGAATAGTTCTTAATGGCGTTGGTCCACACGTCGAAGTCGTGCCAATAGCTCGCGCAATGTATGTTGAACCAGCTGCCGAAGGTGGTACGGCTGTACGGTATACTGTGGTTCATGGACAGGTACATCGTCCAGCGGTTCGGAGCGAAAGCATCAAGAGAGGCATCGTACATGGCCAGCATGACATTGGCATTGACAGGGTGTCCGTTGGTGTCGTACACACGCATCGTCCACTGTTCCGTGGCTCCGGGTCGGGTATGGTCGCGGAAAGTGTCCCAATGTATGGAAAGCCCGGTCTCGGGCAGACGGTGCAACAGTTTCAGCCCCTTGGAGTGTACCACGCCATCGCTCACGTAGACAGCAATAAGGCGCAGGCCGTCGCCATAGCGTTCCTCGTAAGGGATGTCCATGCAGCGCAATGTGTCAGTCATAACCATGACGGTGTCCATTACTACGGCATCGCCGGCAAAGGCCGTCAGGAAGACATAACGTTCCCGTCCCTCGGTGTTGCGGAATTCCAGACGTGCCGGCGTTGCGGCATCGAAAGTATCGGCAGGACATTCCAGCCAGTCCTTGGCGATGCGTTCCGGTTCCTCGACAGGCGGATCGGTGAAGAGGCGCATGGACTTGCCCGCCGTCTGTGTCTCGCCCTGTGCGGACAGTACGGATACATCAACACGCAACATGGGATAGTATCTGTACACCTGTTCGCGCATGACCGGCACGGACACGGCAAAGCGTCCCTCCATGTCAGTATATACAGTATCGTAGGTACAGGTGTTGTCCACGGCTCTGCCACGCCACCACCAGCAGCATATCCTTCTGGCCACGGTGGTGACACGCGCTCCGCGCAGTGGCGTACCGTCGTAGTTCATGGCTCGTCCGGAGACAGTGACAATGCTGTCGCCCTGCCCGACAAATGCATCTTCCGCCAAAGGCATGGCAACGTTGTCGTCGTTCTGCCCGTCCAGTTCAACATAGAACGTGGGGCGTTTGTACTCCTCCACCCTGACGGAGTGCATGGTACCGTCCACATTGACAGTGTACCATCCCAGTTCGGCATCGTCGGGAATGGAGAGCACCGCGCTAAGTGTGCCGAACTCGTCGCTACGTGCCACGGTGTCGGCAACGGCATTACGGTTTCTGTCAAGAAGCCGGACGGAGCATTCGCGCCCTTGGCGCACATGAGCCTGCCAGTGTTTCTGTTCGTACAGCACAGCCGACACCATGACCTTCTGTCCGGGACGGTATATGGCACGATCCGTGTATATGGCTACACGCGGCGTATAGCTGGCAGAGGGAGGATTATAGTTGTAACGACCGTAATGCCTGATTTCCGGCAGACAGCTGTCGGCTCCCAGAACGACACGCACGGTGTTCTTCTTGCTGTCTCTCAGTACAGTGGCCTCAGGACAAGGCTTGCCGCTACGGGCATCCACTACGGATACGCGTTCCTGTCCGCCAGGCATGTCGGTGACAAAAGCCTGAAGGCGCGAGACGTCGAACTTCACAGTCAGACCACGCGGCTTGCGTCTGAGCCTGGCAGAGGTGTATCCCTTTATATCCATGGTGTAGCGACCGGGCTGCATGGGAGCCGTCAGTGTGTTGCGACCCACAACACGGCCACGACTGTCACGTACAGTCCATTCAACTGACTTGATATTGATAGAGTCGACATCCATACGGAGAGAATCGCCGGGGTAGTACACCTCGGACATGCTTATGTGCAGACGGGGAGCATTGCGCCAGATGGAGTCGTTGGCAGCCATGAGACGTTGTATTTCCATGCGCACCTCCTCGGGACGGCGGTTGCCGCGGGCAGCATAGAACGCAATCAGTTCCTTCTCACTCATAACAGAATCGCCGACCCACGAACTGGCAGCCTGCCATATCACATAGAGCATGTTACTGCCGTAGATTTTCTCGTCCTTACCTTGCTTGACGATTGGCAGCCAGTCGCGCGTAGGGGCATCGTACAACATATCCGGATCGGCCAAAGCCTCGCGGAAAAGTTCTATGCTACGCCTGCGCCACTCGCCAGTGACATCGGTATTGGAACGCATGGCATAAAGCTGGGCAAGACTTGCCGTGTAGAGCGCACGCCTGACACCGGTCTTGTCTTTGCGTACATCCTCAAGCAGACGCAGGTTGTACTCTATACTGTCGGGCGACACCATCTCGCGCAACAGACACTGCTGCAACAGTTCGGCCAACTCATATTCCCGGGACATGGCGGTCAGGGGCACAAGCAGCACAAGTGCAAGCACAAGTACCACCTTCTGGAAAATAGCTGTCGTTTTCTTACGCATAATATTGTCTTTTAGATGTTACAAAGTAATACAAATGCCCGGTTACTCGCAATTATTTCGCGCTGATTTTACCTTAAATTAAGCTTTTCCGGAGTTATTTTGAAATAATTTGTATAAATTTGGACATCAAATCATAAGGATACTACTCTATATATGGATGAAAACACACTGAACATGCTTACCGCACTGACTGATGCCTGCGAGGGACATCTTGTGCTAAACCATGCTGGCATAGAGAGTGCCGTTTCGGATGAGAACCTAGACATCACCATAAGAATGCAGGACGGGCGCACGTTGTTGCCGGAAGAGATAAGTCCGGCTGCTATCAACGATGCCATACAGCACTGGCGGGAGGAACATCCAGGATTCTTCCAACGCATAATCGGAGCAATGATGTAAACAGATGCGTACAGGACTGGTTCTGGAGGGTGGCGGCATGCGTGGTCTCTTCACGGCAGGAATACTGGACGTGATGATGGAACGCGGCATAAAGGTGGACGGCATAGTCGGAGTTTCGGCTGGGGCATGTTTCGGTTGCAACTATGTGTCCGGGCAGCCAGGGCGCGTGCTGCGCTATAACATGAAACTGAAAGATGACCCGCGATATATGGGATTACGTAGTCTCATACGCACGGGCAACCTTCTCGGGGCAGAATTTGCATATCATACCCTGCCAGACATATTGGATCCTTTTGATAAGCAAACATTTGCGCAAAGCCCGGTAGAATTTCACGTTGTATGCACCGACGTATACAGCGGAATGCCAGTATACCGACAATTGAAAGCTCCCGTAGACTATGAGTTCATGGAGTGGATACGTGCCTCGTCTGCCCTACCCCTTGTTTCGCGCCCCGTTAAGATAAACGGTCAACTGCTTCTGGACGGCGGAATATCTGACAGCATTCCTCTGCAATATTTCCAGCGTCGCGGCTTTGAACACAACATCGTTGTTCTGACGCAACCCAAAGGTTTTACCAAACAACGCACCCGTCTTATGCCTCTTTTCCGATTTTTCATGCGCAAATATCCAGCCATAATCAGCGCTATGGAGCGTCGCCACCTAATGTACAATGCCCAGCTGGAATACCTTGCCAACGAGGAAAAAGCCGGGCACATAACTGTAATAGCTCCAGAAGACACCCTCCCCATTGGACGTACAAATCAGAATGCCAGACGAATGCAACACGTATACCGTATGGGACGCACCGCCGCCGAAAGGGTATTTTCCTAGTGAAAAACACCAGCATAAACCCAAAACTGTCACATAACTATATTTAAAAATATAATAGGTCACCATTTTGTTTTTAGTGTGTTCCAAGAAGTCCACGTTTTGTAACTACGTTAAGACTGAGAATACATATTATCAGCATACATACAAAACCAATAGCCAATGCCACCATTATGCATCCAAACAGATTGAGAATCACGTTGCCTTGGTTTGGACTCATCAGGTCATTCAAAAAAAAGTAACCTTATACGACATTACACTTGCCGTATAAGGTTACTTTTTATAATTCGTCGAACTCACGTTAAAATATTAATGTATTCTAACCGCGGCTTCATTGTTCATTTTTAGGGGATGGTGGAAGAATATTATCGTATGGATCAACGACCTTACGTATCCTATATCGCAGTCTATACTCCAATTTATTTATATCTGACAATTTACAATCTTAATTTAAATGGAGCTGCATTTATCAATGGCATCAAATCTATCTCACCTCTTTGCCATTTCTGTAATCCATTGTATATTTTCTCTTTTTCCTTTATTGAATTGAGATGAATCGGAGTCTCATCTTTCCCAATAGAGGCAAAAAAGTCTTTGTACTTAAAAGAGTCGCGTATCTCAGTTCCATTGAAATCTATCCACACATTTGGAACATTATATGCATAAGCCATAATTAGGCCATGCAGAGAAGAAGAGGCTATAAATTCGCACGATAGGATTTCGTCAATGAAATCATGCCAATGTTTATAATTGCGAACATCTATCAGTTTTACTTCCGGTTCTTTCTCCTGTTGCCACCTTACCATTTCCAAATCGTGAAAATGCGGTATAAACCCTAACCTATATTTTTTTTCTATTGAAGGATTATACCACATAGGAATTAACAAAGCAGGATCGCCATAAACCTTTGGACACTCATATCCCATACTTAGCAACTTATTACGAGTTAATGGGCCTCTAACTGCCCTGATCTCTCTAAATTTAGGCAAAGACTGTATCTTACTATCAATAATACCAGCACCCCAAATTATGCTATTTTTGTCTGCTATTAAATCTATTGTCGAACCTATGACAATATAATTTGCGCGATTAAAATATCGCGTGAGAGATGAATGCACATATGGTATGAGATGGCCATCAACAACCTCTTTAAGGAAATACCAGTTAATGTCATCACCCCAATTTGAATGATCTATTGTCCCGTCATAATTCATCCATGCATAGCTATTTATAGGCACACAATCACCATATAGCTCATTACGCAGAACATTAATCTCAAACTTTACTCGCTGAACAATTCTTAAAACTCTCCCCATAAAAAACATACATCACATTACGACAGGTTCACATTAAAAGACAATTTTAGTTTCGTTTCGAGTCGTCTATTCTGCATACTCACATTTAATCTTTGGCTGTCATTCTATAGAATAGATATTCCAATTTTAATATGCACTGGCAGGCATCACACACTTTTCGTTAAACCACATTTTGCCAAAACTAATCGTCGCGTTTGCCTATTCAAGGAAAAACACCACATGATTACCGATGTACTCATAACAGAAACACCACAAACGATAATAAATCTAAACCATCCATCGTTCATTCTCTCCCGTATAATAAATGGAAATACCATTGCCACTGATACTAAGAATATATTTTTAACAAAAACATTTATGATATACTTTAGATATGGGAAATTTATAATTCGATGCAACAACAAATTATTCACCATAAATTTCAGAAAAGACGGAAATATCGTAAAAACGTATGCCACTACAGGCGTCCCCAACATTTTTGCCGCAACATAAATGACTGGCAATATTGACAACTCTATCGGAGCTAATCGCAAATTTAATATTTTTACATTTCCAGTTGCGACAATAGATTTCACTACCATCAAATTACTATATGAAACAAAGCAATTAAGAATCGTGATTTTTATAAATACCGCGGTATATTCCGGGACGTTCCCTCCCAGCCATAAATTTAAGACAAACTCTATCTCAAGCCATATTGGCACTGCAAATATGGCAAGCATAAACAAAGTCATTTGGCTTATATTGAATATCAGCGTTGTTATTCTGTCATATTCACCACATGCATACGATTTTACTAATTGTGGCTCTACAGCAACAATACTTGCACCAACAAATTGCGATACAGTAAAAGTTACGGTATTAGCCAAACCTCGAGCCGCATTAACCACTGTGCCGAAAAACAGATTAACAATGATAGTAACGCCCTGTACATTAAGTATGTTCGACATACTTCCAAAGCTATCCCATGCAGAAAAATTCAACATCTCTTTCAACATGGTTTTATCAATATTCATTGACAGATGCCGTGTCTCTTCAAATTGTGTTCTGCAATATAATACACACAAACATACGCCGCTAATAGTTACTACACATGTTAATAGTGCATAGATAATTAATTTATCAAAAGGAAGATAAACGAGGAGTAATAACGTTACTATCTTCCATCCAACATCGAAAATACTTAAATAAGAATATATGTCAAATCTTTCGTGTGATGTTACCACTGCCAAAAATGGTGTGTTTAAAATATTTACAATAACACTCAATACCGAGAATTGGAAAATGACATTAGCTGCCCACATCCGTGATACATCAATATTCAATTTATAATTCAATAACAGTAGACCTACACTTTCCAATATTACAAAAACTATTAAAGATACACATATATGAAGGATTAATGCAGTTTGAAACGTATTATGTTTTTGCTCTGCATTGTTTACACCTATTCCCAACGATAAGAATCGTCGTGTTGAACTCTGAAGCACATTATTGAGCACAGCAAATAATGACACAAGACTCCCGACTACCGCATATATGCCATAGTCCTCAGCTCCAAGTTTATTGAGAACTATCTTAGTACTCAATAATCCTAGGAACAGTATTACGACCTGACGTATATAAAGGTAAATCGTGTTCTTTATTACCCTTTTATTACAATCTTCCATGAATCTGGATGAATAAAAGAAACGACTCGACCACAAAATATTCTTATTCTTTGTATTAACCTTTCTGCCCAAGTTAGTTCCTTATAAAAGAACGGCATGAGTTCTTTAAGATACACGTCCCCCTTTACCGCACCTCTATATCCTTCTTTTATAAATTTGACACGCTGTTTTTTGTATGTATCAACATCAAACACAGCACAATACCTATTAATTATTCCCGCTGCATCAAGTTCCAACAATGTTCTTTTACACTTAATACACTGTCCACAGTTCTTTACTGAAGTTATGCATACATTGAGAAACCTTTCACTATATTCATTTCCAGCAAGAGCCCGCACCTTATCAAAACGCGAAAGACTTCCACCTGTTGAATAGAACTCAATACAAGAATTAGTTGCTGTCCACAAAGTAAGCAAATCGTAACGGCTACATGCCAAATCAGGATGGCCAGACATGCCACACATAAACATTCCATACGGATAACCTCCAGAATAATAGTATTTGCTAATTCCAGACTGAATCTGAAGCACACAAAACAGCATCATGTATGTATGATACCTAACATGATTATAATATGAGTACTTTTCCAAGACCTCTGGCAAATTTGTCGAAATCTCTATCAGAGGAAGTCTGGAATATTTACTGAATTGTATTGCTAAGTCACGGCGTCCGGTATATAGAACATCTATTAATTCTCTTGAACCAAAATGATGTGCACCGGCATTAAGAAATGCAACATGATTAAGGTGAAACTCATCTGTCACGTTTTTTTCATGTTCCATTATTGTATATAAGCTATCTATACCACATGAAATTCCTGTAGCACAAATATCTCCGCGTGATACCACATCATGTATAACTTCAGCAATGATACAAGGCCGATAAATATTACCTGTACAAATGCCAGGAATAAAATGATGTATTAGTTTATAGTATAAAGTCTTAGATACCGGCAACTCAGACTCTATATCCATCTGGTTTTCGATAGCAAACATAAGAAGTCCCATAACTGCCGCATCAGACCTATCAATATCCAAATACTTAACAACATTAGCAGAGTATGACGTTTTCAGTCGTTCGATATTACCGTCTATTCTTACGACATATGTCAACTGTCCCTCTCCATCACATGAAACACTATGAATTAATATCCTTTTTGGCTTCATCACAACATTTTTGGTAAAGTTTCTATTCAAAATCTCTCTATCGTTACAGAGCAACCTATTAACACAATATCTATCTCTAAAATGCAAACTGATTTAATAAGAATCGTTAAACCATAATTTTATGTCATAAATCATATCCCTACCCCTGTCTGTCTCCACAATGCCAAACGAAGACGTAGTACATACCCCCAGAAGACATCGGCAGGAAAGTAGCGCCAACGAACCAAAGACAAATGGACGTACTTGCAAAATCGTCCCCAGAAAGCCATTGTGTTCACACCATTAAGACGTTCGTCATGCTGTCCGAAATTACCCCCACGCAGGATTTCCGCAAGCAAAAAACGGCCTCTTCTCTCATCCGGACGGCAAAGTAGCAATTCAGAATCACCACCGACCGCTGTTTCTGGAGAAAGAACAGTGATAGCATACATCAAGGCGGAAGTAAATCTACGACATCCGAATTTGCACAAAAGCTTCCATGTCTCCGCACGCTCGGCCTCTGTCATACTTTTAAGCAGAAAATAGTAATCTATTATGTGACGCATGCCTATGCCCTCCTTAATAAAATGCCGTCTGATATGGAACAACTGACACAAGCCGTTCACCGGACTCACAGGAACTGCAAATCCGGCAGAAGTCATATTGCCAAAACAATCTGTAGCATGTTCTTCGAGGAAATTCCACATTCGTCTGTTCCTCCACGGAGCGGCATCCATCATCGGAGCATAATGCACCTCCACGGACGCCTCAACAGGAAGTGGAAATTTTATATGCAATAGAGTCTCCTTGACACCAGGAAATAATCCATGGATATATTCTACGACACGCTTTCTGGCATCTGCAATTGTCGTGACATCATCTGGCATAACCCACACATCTATATCACCTGGAGTACGGTAAAAAGTCGTTTCCCTATTGTCGTTATTACGTTCATACAAAAGGGCATTTCCCTGACCTTTTAGAACACAGGCTCTAAAACCTGCAGAGTTGAACTTTGAAACTATTTTACTGGAAATATGTGTGAGATAAATATTTCTCTGTCTCAGCATTACAGTTAGACCATACCATTTTGCAAAGAGCTCTTGGCTAATATGATTGGACGAAACAGTAGCTGGAGCATACCGTTTCCACTGCATAACTCCTGAAAATAGCACTCCAAGCACAGACTGTGCCTTGGCTATATCAAAAACCCCATCCCAGTCTATATCGTTCAACGTCAAAACTGTCGGCAAAACGTCCGATGGATGTAAAGCAAGCCGCAATAGTGCAAGAAACTGTTTCTCCGTCGTAGTCATTGATTCTATAACTATGCATCAAGAAAATCTGTGGGAATATTCTTGCATTTCTTATATTCTCTATATAGCACCATAGGAAGAGTAAGTAGAATATGACAACAACGTTTGGTCTGTTTTATCGGTTCGTGTATGAGACGATGGACAAACTCAAGATGGTTACGTACCATCCAGCGTGGAGCTCTATTGACATCCATTCCGCTAAAGAATTTAAAAACAGCTCCAACAGCAATCATTACCCCATGTCCAAGGTGCG
>CAMWRK010000031.1 GCA_947176655.1 uncultured Prevotellaceae bacterium
ACATCACGTCCCCCACGGGCAAGCGAGCAGCACGGCATAGAATACTTCTTCCTTTCACCCGAGGAATTCAGGCATAAAATCGAGTCAGACGAATTTCTGGAATACGAAGAGGTATACACCGACCGCTTTTACGGCACATTGAAAAGCCAGGTGGAGGAACTTCTGGCACAGGGAAGAAACGTCATATTCGACATAGACATCAAGGGCGGCATCAATGTAAAAAAGTACTTCGGGCAGAGAGCTTTGTCGCTCTTCATTCAGCCGCCAGGAATAGAAGAACTCAGAAAACGACTGGTGTCACGCGCCACGGACACGCCGGAACAAATAGAGGAACGTCTGGCAAAAGCCGAATATGAAATTTCTTTCGCACCACACTTCGACCGCATCATCGTAAACGACGATTTGCAGACAGCCAAGCAGGAAACACTGACAACAATAACAAACTTCTTTAACGGGCAATAACCTTGGCAACAATACTAAGCATAGAAACAAGCACTGACGTGTGTTCCGTAGCCGTAGCCCAGGACAACCACGTGATCTTTCGCAACGAAGATTTTCATGGACCGTCACACGCCGTGCAGTGCGGGCTGTTCGTAGAAGAGGCTCTTTCGTTTGCCGAAAGCCACGCAATTCCACTGGATGCCGTAGCTGTCAGCGAAGGGCCGGGCAGCTATACGGGGTTGCGCATAGGAGTCAGCATGGCCAAAGGCATAGCCTATGGGCGCGACGTGCCGCTGGTGTCTGTCCCGACACTACAACTGCTCTGTGTCCCCGTACTGCTGTACCACGAGGAGATTCCGGAAAACTCGTTGCTTGTGCCGATGATAGACGCAAGACGCATGGAGGTATATTCGGCGGTATACGACCGCAGCCTCACCGAGATTCGCGAAATCCGTGCCGACATCGTGGACGAAACGACATACGCCAAATACATGGAACAAGGCCCCGTAGTATTCTTCGGCAACGGAAGCGACAAGTGCCGGGCGGTAATAACACACCCCAACGCCATTTTCATCGAAGACATACACCCGTTGGCATGTAATGCCGCACCGCTGGCCGAAATGCGTCTCAGACGCGGAGAGACTGTCTCCACCGCCTATTTCGAACCATTCTACCTCAAGGAATTCCAAGCCACAAAACCCAAGAATCTTTTATGAAAAACATGCAATACAACACCGACAAGACAAGACTCAGGATGTCGGAGTACGGACGAATCATCCAGGACATGGCAAACCACTGCATGAATATCCAGGACAAGCAGGAAAGGCAGGCTTTCGCCCAAGGTATCATTTTGGTCATGGCAAGCCTCGGTCAGGAAAAGCTCAACAACCCGGAGGTACAGTTCAAGCTGTGGAACCATCTGGCATTCATCACCGATTTCAAACTTGACATCGACTACCCGGTAGAGATAATCCCGCGCACGGAAGTGTATGCACACCCATCTCCAATGCCGTTGCCACAGAAGACAATCAGACACAAGCACTACGGACATATCATAGAAGAAGCGCTGAGACATCTGGAAACCATGCCAGAGGGAGAGGAGCGGGACTACTTGGTACGCCTGGCGGCAGACCGCATGAAACAGAGTCTTTTTTCGTGGAATCCGGATGTGATGAGCGAGGACAAGGTGGCCAACGACATAGACAACTATACTCACGGGCATAATCTCGGCGAGGCTCTAAACGGGCATCAGTATGCCAACCTGCATACTATTCCCACAAACATTCTGAAGAGGAAAAAGAAATAATATACCACATGTCTACTTTCATCATAGAAGGAGGGCACACTCTTCACGGAACAATCACACCGCAGGGTGCCAAGAACGAGGCTCTGCAGGTGCTGTGCGCCACGCTTCTTACCAGCGAGCCGGTAAGAATCAGCAACCTGCCGGACATTGATGACATCAACAACCAGATACGGTTGCTGCAGGACATAGGTGTGCATGTCACCCGCCATGCAGATGGCGACATGACATTCACAGCAGACAATGTGGATACCAGCTATCTGAACAGCGATGAATTTCTGGCACGCAGTACACGTCTGCGCGGCAGCGTCATGCTGATGGGCCCTCTGCTTGCCCGGTTCGGACATGTCACGATAAGCAAGCCCGGCGGTGACAAGATAGGAAGAAGACGCCTGGACACGCACTTCATCGGAATACAGAAACTCGGAGCCGAGTTCATATACAATACAGAAAGAGGCACCTTCGACATCTGGGCCGAACGTCTGAAAGGCGCGTACATGCTCCTGGACGAAGCCTCCGTGACCGGAACGGCAAACATCATAATGGCCGCGGTTCTGGCGGAAGGAACTACCACGATATACAATGCGGCATGCGAGCCGTACATCCAACAGTTGTGCGACATGCTGCGCGGCATGGGTGCCAAGATAGACGGCATCGGTTCCAACCTGCTGACCATAACCGGTGTAAAACAGTTGCATGGAACATCCCACACCCTTTTGCCGGACATGATAGAGATCGGTTCTTTCATAGGAATGGCGGCAATGTGCGGCAACGGAGTACTGATACGCAACGTGCGGCACGACAAACTGGGTATAATTCCAGAAGTATTCAGGCGTCTCGGAATAAAACTGGAGCTGCGCAATGATGACATTTTCGTGCCAAAGCAGGAACACTACGAGATAGAATCGTTCCTGGACGGCAGCATCATGACCATCTCCGATGCGCCGTGGCCTGGACTGACACCAGACTTGCTGAGCATACTGCTCGTTGTTGCCACCCAAGCCAAAGGCAGCGTGCTGATACATCAGAAGATGTTCGAAAGCCGTCTGTTCTTCGTTGACAAACTCATAGACATGGGGGCACAGATTATCCTGTGTGACCCGCACAGAGCCGTGGTCATAGGTCACAATAAACAGTTCATGCTCAGGGGAGGGCGTATGTCCTCGCCCGACATACGTGCCGGCATAGCGATGCTGATAGCGGCATTAAGTGCTGACGGAACCAGCCGGATAGACAACATCGGCCAGATAGATCGAGGCTACGAGAACATTGAAGTGAGACTGAACCAACTTGGTGCAAAAATAACGAGAGCCGAATAAACGTGTCGGAAAACAGTAGAACACAGACCAGGAAATCATCATGACTGATACCTACAAAATAGGAACAATAACACGTACCCACGGCACAGGTGGTGAGTTGTCCATGAACTTCACCGACGATGTATGGGATCGTGCTGACGCCGACTATGTATTTATCGAGACTGACGGCATTCAGGTTCCTTTTTTTCTTGAGGGATGGCGCTTCCGAAGCGATTCGGTGGCACTGCTCAAATTTCAGGACATAGATACGATAGAAGATGCCACGGAGTATATCGGCTCGGATGTCTATTTTCCACACGATCTGACCCCGGAGCCTGACGGAAGTGACGAATACACATGGAGACACTTCACTGGTTGGCACGTTGTAGATGCCGCAGCCGGACATTTGGGCGAAATAGACCATGTGGAAGACTCGACAGCCAACACCATTTTCTGTATAGGAGACAAACTGATTCCTGCAGCAGAAGACTTTATTGAAAGAACCGATGCCTGCACACGCACCATATACATGCATCTGCCGGACGGGTTATTGGACTTGTAAGACAATGATGAAAAGAAGAATTTGTATTTTAGGCTCCACAGGCAGCATAGGCACCCAAGCTCTCCAGGTAATAGAAGAACACGAGGATCTATTTGAGGCCTATGTGCTGACAGCCGGAAGTAATGCCGGCCTGCTCATCAGACAGGCACGCCGATTTCTGCCATGTGCCGTCGTCATTGCTGACGAAAGCAAATACAGTGAAGTACGCGAAGCACTAAGCGACATGCCTATACAGGTATATGCCGGCAGCGAAGCCCTTTGTCAGGTTGTTGCCATGGAACCTGTCGATATGGTGCTGACGGCGTTGGTCGGGTTCAGCGGACTTAGACCCACGATAGCCGCAATACGCGCACGGAAGCCAATCGCTCTGGCTAACAAGGAGACGCTGGTCGTGGCAGGAGAACTTGTCACTGCACTTTGCCGAAAACATGACGTACCCCTGCTGCCGGTAGACAGCGAGCACTCCGCTATATTCCAGAGCCTCATGGGCGAGGAAAGTCCCATAGAGAAAATAATACTGACAGCCTCCGGCGGCCCGTTCCGCACCTTCTCTTCGGACGATATGCGCAATGTCACCGCAGCACAGGCACTGAAGCATCCCAACTGGGACATGGGAGCCAAAATAACGATTGATTCTGCCAGCATGATGAACAAGGGCTTCGAGGTGATAGAGGCCAAGTGGCTCTTCGATGTCGATGCCGACCGCATACAGGTGGTAGTGCATCCGCAAAGCATTGTGCATAGTGCCGTACAGTTCAGTGACGGTGCCGTGAAGGCACAATTGGGAGCACCGGACATGCGCGTACCAATACAACTGGCAATGTCATATCCGGTGAGACTGGCAAGCAGTTTTCCGCGAATAGACTGGTGGGACATGCAGGCTCTGACATTCGAACGTCCCGACATGAACCGTTTCCCGTGCCTGGAAATGGCCTACGAGGCCATACGTCTTGGCGGTAACGCACCATGCGTGGTGAACGCCGCCAACGAGGTGGTCAATCTGGCATTCCGCCAAGGGCAATGCGGTTTCCTGCAAATGGCAGATGTCATATCCGAATGCCTCGCCCGCATAGAACACATCGATACTCCGGTTCTGGAGGACTATCTGGAAACAGACAGGCTGACCCGTGCCGCAGCATCAGAACTTATCAAGCTATCACTATAACCATCAATGATATATTCCCATGGAAATCGTATTCATCAAAGCCATACAACTTGTCTGCTGCCTCAGTCTGTTGGTTTTCATCCATGAGGGCGGCCATTTTCTCTTTGCCAAGTTCTCTGGTGTCAGGGTAGAGAAGTTCTACCTTTTCTTCAACCCGTACTTCCATCTGTTCTCCACGAGGGACAAATGGTTCACCCGTCTGTTCCCGTATTTCCGCGATAATGAGACGGAGTATGGCATAGGATGGATTCCGGTTGGCGGCTACGTAAGTATTGCCGGCATGGTAGACGAAACCAAGAGTGCCGAAGACGTGGCCAAGAATCCCGCCCAAGAGAGCGATTTCAACAGGAAACCGGTATGGCGGCGTTTTCTGATAATGGCTGGCGGCGTTCTGTTCAATCTTATTGCCGCCCTTGTCATCTACTCAGCCATAATGTTCACCTGGGGACAGGATATCATTCCGATGCGCAGTTTGCCCAACGGTCTGAATTACAACCGGGAGGCACAGGCAATAGGCTTCCGCAACGGTGACACGCCAATACGCATAGACGGAAAAGACATCGATGGATTCAACGGAGCCTTGATGATGGCCATGTCGGAAGCCGGTACGGTGACTGTTCTGCGAAACGGACGCGAAGTTGAGATACAGATGCCGGAAAACGGTGTTTCGCTGCTCAAGATGCAGAAGGAACCACGATTCTTCTCCATGCCATACAAACCGGTTGTGGCAGAAGTGTTTGATGGAACTGCCGCCGGACGAGCCGGAATAAAGTCTGGAGCCACGATGCTGGCCATAAACGATATGCCCACCCCTGACGTTGCAGACGTTATGCTGGAACTGGCACGCAGACGTGACATGGTAGAGGCCGAAGGATGCACCCACGAGGACAGTCTGCGTGCCCGCAACATGTATGCCGTGATTCTGCAACAGGGAGCCGTCGAGCCGGATACGCTTCAACTTATGTTGAACGAGAAGATGGAAATAGGTGTCAGATGGGATAGCTCACAGTTCAATGACATCCACACCGAACACCGCAGTTTCAGCCTTCTGCAAAGCATTCCGGCAGGATGCCGTTTGGCATGGCAGACACTCAGCGATTATGTCGTGTCACTGAAATACCTCTTTAACAAGGAGGGCGTGCAGCAGGTAGGTTCCTTCATCACCATCGGCAGTCTGTTCCCTTCATCGTGGAACTGGCAAGGCTTCTGGAGTCTTACGGCCTTCATAAGCATCATACTGGCCGTAATGAACATACTCCCCATTCCCGGACTGGACGGCGGACACATCGTCCTGCTATTGTACGAGGGAGCGACAGGGCATCAGCCCTCTCCAAAAGTTATGGAAGTAATAGAACGCATAGGCCTGTTCCTGCTCCTCGCCCTGATGGTTCTGGCTTTCAGCAACGACATAATACGCTTCTTCTTTTAGCAAAATATGGAACTATCATTAAGTAAGGCAAGAAAAGCATATATATAAAAAAGAAGGTTGTCTCACGACAACCAATCTTTCGTTAACCTTAAATCTAATACCATGAAAAACACGATGCAAAGGTACGGCTTTTTGACAAACTCACAATAATCGCGCCGGACTTTTCGTGTCGTCCATGTATTTTATTGATTTATGTCAATCCTGTTTTTATAGTGTGCTATCTGCATATCAACACCGTAGCATAAGCGGAGATACCCTCTTCTCGTCCTGTGAATCCAAGCTTTTCTGTTGTTGTGGCCTTTATACTTACATCATCTGTATCAATATCCATACATTGAGCCAAGCATTGCTGCATGTCAGGGATATAAGCTTTCAGTTTTGGGCGTTCTGCGCATATTGTGGCATCAACATTTTCCACCTTGTATCCCTTGCCTGCAATAAGTTCCACAGTGCGACGCAACAGAATCTTACTGTCTATATCCTTGAATTCCTCACCTGTATCTGGAAAATGATAACCGATATCACGCATGTTCGCAGCACCCAGAATGGCATCACAGATAGCATGTATGAGCACATCAGCATCGCTATGTCCCAAAAGTCCCTTGCTGTGTTCCAACTTGATTCCGCCTAGCCACAGGTCACGTCCCTCGGTCAAACGGTGCACATCGAATCCGAAACCTACTCTTATATTCATGTCATTTTCTCTCTATATATTACACAAATGTCATTCCACCATTAGCGTTCTCCATTGTGATTGTCCCGACAATGGAATCTGTTCATAAGTTCCGACATGACCTCGTCACTGTATGTATCAACACGCTGCTGGATGTAATCTATAAGATCCTCCAGAAGGATGAACGGCAGGTTGAACTGCGTAGCACGGCTGGCGTTATAGTATTCCTCCACTGCACGGCATACCTCCGCAGGCATATCCCGCGGCATAAGGATGCTGTCTGCATCGTCTGCCAGTTCTGTATTGGCATAGGCACCGAGACAGCCAATCAGTTGGGCCAATTCCGGGTATATATCCATTAGGGAGATGTGTACAAAAATTTCCCGACCGTATAGTACGGTATTGCCATCCATGATGCGGAGCGGAGATGACTGTCTAAGGTTTTTCAGACCACGTATTTCAGGAGCAGACCAATAAAGATGTTCCTCGGTAAGATGCAGTTCCTTGACCATCTCGGCAGGCATACGATACGGAGCGTAATCACCATTGCATATACGTTCCAGGTCTTCTTCGCCGATACGGCAGACATTATAACCATCGTGAACATATAGGCGATAGTAATCAAGCACCTCCTGATCAGGACTATCTCCTACGAGCAGAAAATGCGTACTGCGCTGCAATTTGTCGTAGCGAACCTCAGAAGCACCAAGTTTGAGAAGTGTGCTACGTATCGTTCGGCGATCAGTCGAGAAATGGCCAGTAACGACTACCCTACGTCCGAGAAATGGACACGTAAGCACGTCTGACTCATCTAAGTCGCTGAAAAAAGAGAGTTGCTCCGCCTGCATTGAATCTATATATATTAACTACCATTACAAAAGTACGACTATTTTTGCAGAATACCGCCATTGAACTTGCCTTTATGGGCTTTTTAGAAAGAATTGTCGTATCTTTACAGATTGAAGAACAATACTTAATCAACATGAACACACAACAACAGATACAGATTCAGTTCAAATTGAACGATGTCCGGCAAGTCCAGTTCGTAACTCTGTGCAACGAGTGGCCGGCAGGCGAGATGCAGGTGGGCAATCAAATAAATTTCAACAGCGACACGCGGAACCGTCTTGTGCGCTGTCTTCTGAACATAGAATACAAACAGAACGACATCACACAGATGATATTGAGCGTGGAGACTGTGTTCGAGTTCTCGCGCGAGTCATGGTCCTCAATGTACGACCTCAACGGCGACCAGTGGATTCTGCCCGTAGGACTGGTGCAGCACCTTACAGACATCACCATCGGAGCCGCACGTGGCATACTGGCCGTTCGCACAGAGGATGCAGGTTTCCCACGCGCCATGCTTCCACTTGTGAACCCACAGCAGTTCATGCGCGACAATCTGTACTTCCGGCGCAACGATGCACCGCAGGCACCACAGAGCGAAGTATAAAGGCGGATGAAACCGGCAAAACACAGTGATAAAAACTGCAGGGTACGCGGATAAAGTACAAAGAGAATGAATATCCTGCGCACTCTGACAGACCTGTTCCTGCCGCGACACTGCACTGTGTGTGGTGCAGAATTAGTAAACTGCGAAGACTTTTTGTGCAATGTATGTCTGTGTAACCTGCACTGGATAACATGGAACGATACAAGAGACAATCCTATGCTACGCAGTATGTGGTCTCACCACGACGTTGAAGCCGCGGGGAGTTCGTTTTACTACAATTCCGCCTACAACTTCCGCAACATCTTTTGGGCAACCAAATACTACGGTTTTCCACGTGTCGGGGAACATCTGGCACGTTTATCTTTCCCGCGCTGGCAGGCATTGGGACTCGCTGAAGGTGCCGATGCTATAATTCCCGTGCCTTTGGCTGCCGGGCGCAGATGGCACCGCGGTTATAACCAGGCAGAATGGATTGCCCGCGGCGTAGCTACGGCAACCGGCATACAAGTATACAGCCGCATACTGAAACGTATCAGACACAACGAGACACAGACCAGGAAGAACCCGTTGCAGCGCCGCGAAAACACCGCAGGCATCTTTGCCGTCAGGAAAAACAGTCCCGACCTGAACAGACTTACTGTGCTGTTGGTGGATGACATCATGACCACCGGTGCAACACTCTGCGACTGCATACGTGCCTTGCGTGAAACATATCCGAGTATCGGAATACACATATATACACTCGGATGGGCAGGAAACAAATAATATAAACACATCACATTATATCAGTCACCATGAGTGAAACATTAATGACACCGGACGTATGCATGCAGTTCCTTGTGTGGTCCTATTATTATCACAATGTGATGCCACGCAAAGGTGTGAGTTTTGCCGGATGCGGGCTATTTACCGATAAAGACGTTGCAAGGCTTGACGAACTGAATGAATTGCTGTTCAAGTGTTTCCAAGAAGATTCTATTGAACGTGCATGTATGCAGTTCAGACTTGCGAAACACCGTGGAGAGCCATGCCCGTTTCAGCAGCACTCACTGGATGCAATGTTCGCTGCGGAAAAACATTGACAGGCGTTGATTATCGTGTTCCTTCTGCAATCTTTATATCCGCAACAAGCGGCAAGTGGTCGCTGAGTCCACCGAGATAGGCAGTACCGCCATAAGTACGGCGTGGAATACGCTTGTCTGTACGTAACAACCATGGAAAGCGGCACTCTTGAGCCTCACCACAGGCATAAGGCAAGAGTCGGGGAGACACCAGAATGTGGTCGAGAAAGCCCCATACACCACGAAAATAATAAGTTCCGCGCGCACCATTAAGAACTTTCCTGTCTGTAGGCACAAGAGTGCACACACGTGATGACAGAGCTGAAAAAAGCCGGTCGCCTGATTCTGCATTGAAATCCCCCATAACCAACACTTTACGTCCTTCTAACGAATCCAACACACTACATAGCGTCTCAACAGCCAGAGTGCGATGCTGTTGGGACATACGGTTATTGCCCCGACGGCTTGGAAAGTGTACGACGCATACATATAGCGTATCTCCACCAGTCAATCCTTCAGCTACAAGGATATCGCGGGTGGGACGCAACCCATAACGAAAACTTGGAATACTAACAGTCCGCCATGAAAGCAGCGAAAAGCACTTCTCGTCATATAACAATGCCACATTCATCCCTCTTCTGTCCGGACTGTCTGTCACGAGGTAACGATATCGTGCCGGCCATAGAACAGTGCGTCGCGCCAAATCACGCAGGACGGTATCGTTCTCAACCTCCTGAATGCCTACTAAAGACGGCAACTCCATAGCCGCCAATGTTTTGGCTATGCCACGCAACTTGCTCCAATATCTAATGCTATTCCATTCACGTGCTGCCACAGGCAGATATTCCATGTCTTCTTTATCCTCGTTACGCACCGTATCAAACGCATTCTCGATATTCCATGTCGCGACCCGTAACGTCCTCTGCCCCCTTACTGGCATTCTGAAAACAAGAACTGCGGCAACGAAAAACAGCATACACATACTTCTCATACTGACAAAGATAGCCAAAAAACTCCGGATCCATCAAACTATCAATGCACTAAATCAACAAAAACGATTGATTTATTAGTCAATTGGAAATAATTAACTAAATTTGCAGAATACGTAATATCACATATTTGCATAGACACAGCACAAGAATGATACCCAAGGTTGTACATTACTGTTGGTTTGGTGGGAAACCACTGCCTAAAGATTATGAGCGATACATGACAAGTTGGAGAAAATTCCTCCCGGGTTATGAAATAAAACGATGGGACGAATCTAATTACGATGTAAACTGCATTCCATTTTCTGAAGAGGCTTATAGAATTGGCAAGTACGCCTATGTCAGTGATTACGCACGACTGAAAATCCTATATGAGGAGGGCGGCATTTACTTGGATACGGATGTCGAACTCATTAAGAGCCTTGATGACATTATTGTATTAGGAGCCTATATGGGGTTTGAAAAAAACAGTAACAGCGAAAAAGGAGAAATCTTGGGAGTGAATCCTGGACTCGGTTTTGCAGTAGAAGCAGGCAATCCGATAATACGCGAAATACTTGATTTCTACGAAACCCATCACTTTATCTATCCAGATGGACACATGGAGCAAATTACAATAGTAACAATCGTTACTAATATATTGAAACGACATGGTCTTTCACGCTCAGACATTCCCACAACAATTAAAGGAATAACCATTTACCCTTGGGACTATTTTTGCCCCATGGAATTTTTGAGCAATAAAATTGCTATCACGGAAAATACCCACAGCATTCACCACTATTCCGCATCATGGATGTCATGGACGGACAAACTAAAAATGTTCCGTGGATATTATATACAAAAGATGAAGACCATTTTGGGCATAAAAAAGCGCTAACCTGAACAGGAACGATCAAAACATCGTATTACTTAGAAATACATTTGACAACTACAAAGTATTGCTTACACACAAATATGAATTTAGCAATTATATTGACAGGCACATATCAGACACTATTCCACAGGAAATCGTATAAAAGCATCAATACGCCAGATTTGCAGATACCTATTTCCAAACATTTGGTTTTAGACTCCAACAGCATATACAATTACAAACTTACACATCATATGAAGCAAAATCACATTACCCCAAATTTCACACGCAAGACCATCTTCATTCTACTCCTCCTTTTCATAGTTGGAGTCAATAGCACCTTAGCCAAGACACAAACCTACACATTTACGGGTTTTACAAGTTCAGAGACTGTCACCTTTGATACAGGAATAAATGACATAAAGGTTATATTGTCACAAAACACTGCTGGCAATGCTCCGGGATGGTACTCCCCACAAGCAAGATTATACGCCGGCGGAATGCTGACCGTATCATCAAAAACATGTACCATAACAAAGATTGTTTTCGCTTATGATATAAACAAAGGAAGCAGCGGCAATACACCTTCCATCGAAAAGGTCTCAGGAAATCCAGATGCCGGAACATGGTCATCGTCATCCAAGACATGGACTGGAGCCGCTAACACAGTTGCTATGACTACGGTAAAAAGTTCCGGTAGCTTCGGTTTCAAATCAATTACTATAACATACGAGCCAGTACCTGAATATATTGCCATCGAGGGTACACCAGAGAATAAAATCTACTACACAGGCGACAAGCCATCTGCAAAAGGACTTAATGTCATTGCGACATATAATGATTTATCTACCGAAGATGTCAGCGGCAGAACAACATGGACATTCGAGCCCAATGTACTTACACCTGAGACAAAAGAAGTGATTGCGACAGCAACATATAAAGATAAAATCGCAGATACAAGGTTTAATGTCATAGTAACTGACACAGAACTCACTTATAATCTTGTACCGGTAGGTAATGAGTCTTCTGTATATAACGCAAGCAGCGACATTGCAATTAATGGTGTAACATGGCGTGTAACAGGAAATACCCGTTATCTTCCTTGGAGAATAGGAGGAAACGGAATTACAAAAGTAGACCGTAATATAGAAAGCCAGTCGCCGATATACGGAACCATTAAAAGGATTATTGTAGGACTTGGAAATACATCTGGTGACATAACACTTAATAGCCTGACATTATCCATTGCAGACAACCCCAAATACTCCAATGCGACAACCATAACAAAGACTGATGTAAAAGCTAATTCAGAATGTACCTTTGATATCAATCCGACAACTGATGCATACTATAAATTAACATTTAATGTAACAAACAGTAAAAGCGATAACAAATACTATGAACTGGCCGGCATCCAATTCTATGGTTTCCTGCCAACAAGTACCATAGGAACTGCAGAATACGCAACATTCTGTCTCCCTTACAACTCTGTTGTTCCGGAAGGACTTACTGCGTATACAGCAACACTACATAACGATGCAATCAGACTGATACCAAAGAAAGATGGAATCATCGCCGCCGGCGAAGGCGTTGTCCTTAGGGGCAATGCCGGTACATATAACTTCATTGCAACAGCAAAAAGCATAGAGCCTGCTCCTGACAACCTTATGATCGGAATCCTCAAAGACACCCCACTGACAGCAGCAGACAATGCCTATATGCTTACCCGCCACTCCGATGGCACCTCTATGGCATTCCGATTGCTTACCACAGAATATACCGTCAGCGCAAACAAAGCGTATTTGAGACTTCCTAAAAATAGTAACGCCCGCAATCAGTTCAATATTCTATGGGATGACAATACTACCGGCATCATTACTCCGGAAATAAAAGACAACATGCAAAACGATGGTATTTATAACATTGCAGGACAAAAGCTATCTGCCATGCAGAAAGGCATAAATATTATCAACGGTAAGCTTGTCATCAAATAAACATCATTCAATACAATAAAACAACACTATGAAAAAGCCATACATCAAACCTGAAATGCAATACTATGATATTGCCCCCGAATGCATGCTTGCGACATCGGATCCACAACAACCAGTCATCGATGTATCTAAAGAAGCTATAGACCACGACAACATAAATGACATGGAGTTCTTAGGACGGGACAACAGTAATAACAACTCGCATAATATATGGGATGGCAACTGGTGACAAGTTCCCTGCACTTCCTTCATATAAGAAAATCCCGGTCAATATTTAGTTTCTTGACCGGGATTTTTATCTTTTAATGGCTGGCTATATGACTTCGCTTCATAATAACACACACAACTTCATTCAATCAAATAATCATTAATTGAACTGTACCAGACAACAAGACAGTAATAACACATCTCAGGATTTGCTTATCGATTCTTATTTTCCCATACATATCGCCCTACTCCCATTACTATCCATCCAATAAAAAGATATACCAAGGCATATACGATAAACCATAACTCTCCAAAATCGAAGAAAAGCCATGTGCCAATAAGGAACAGAAGAGATGAGAACAAGGGAAAACTCCACATCCCCCGCACGTTCTTTCCACAACAGAAACCCAAAATAAGTGAATAGACAGGATTGACAATAAAGAACAGCATCATGCACAATGCCATTCCAGAACATTCTGACGCATATTTGCTTATAGCAAATGGCAAGGCAAACATTACTAATATCGTGAGTATAAACCACATTATTTTCTCCTTGTTGCTTAGAATCATCGGATTTCCCATAAATTACCCCCTCTATTTTGCTTGTGCGCAAATATACGCATTTATCTTTAGATAGGCAAGAAAAGCGACATTATTCCAGCGTTAACGTCATATTGACAGCATTTTGCCGTCCCAT